>JAYSYM010000106.1:0-6698 GCA_043727635.1 Bdellovibrionales bacterium
AGTTAAGCGAAGAGCTTTTCTCATGTTTGAATCAGGAGTTGTCTCTTGAGCTTCTTTATCCCAGTGAGCAAGTAAACTAGTTGCGGTCCGCAACCAAGCCATTGGGTGAACACCTTTAGCAGGAATTGTTTTTAAAACTTTGATCAACTCAGCATCAAGCGCCATCTCTTTACCGAGATCTGCCTGAAGTTTTGCGAGTTCATCTTTTTTCGGAAGACGATTGTTCCAAAGAAGGAAAACAGTTTCTTCGAAAGTCGAATTGGCTGCTAAGTCTTCGATCGTGTAGCCGCGATAATTTAATGTCGCATCAACGATAAACGAAATTCCGGTTGAGCAAGCGACTACGCCTTCTAACCCTTTATCAACAGCACCTTCGTAAATTTGCACTGGCTCAGCCATGACACATTCCTTTCGATCGAAGCAACACTACAGTTGTAGCAGAAGCGTTGTATTGCCTGCAAACATGAAAGGTCAATCTCCCTCGGTACTGGTCTTATATGGGGCTTGTTTTGGGCTTATATTTTTGCGAGTTTGATGACTCGGTCTTTAACTTCAGTCACCACGACCGTAAGGTCCTGCGGGAGTTCTTTGTCGCCGGTGAACTTTTCGACCTGGAACAAGATCTCGTTGCGAAGTTCATGAACTCCCAAACGTGGCGCTGAGAGCACTGAACGATAAAGACGCTCTTCGCCAAAGGCTTCACCCTTCTCGTTTAGCGCCTTGATCACACCTTCTGTACATAAGATGACTCGATCACGCGGGTTAAGGCTAATGGTCTGCACAGCGAACTCGCCAGCGAAGTCTTTGCCAAATGGAGCAGTTACTCCATCAAGCCGACGCAACTTGTTGTCAGCGTAAGAGTAAAGAAGTGCGATGACCTGTCCTGCCCCGCTATAAGAAAGTTCGAAACCTCGACGGTCGATCACGGCGTAAAACACATTCGCGCGATCGTTGTTCTGAATATTCGGAACTAGCTCCTTAGCCATTAAGCCTAAGATCTGGTTGGGAGGAGTACCTTTTCGAGCTTCAAGTTGTCCCGTCATTTTCAGAAGCACGCTTAAGAACAAAGCCGACATGCTGTAGCCAGACGAATTGGCCACAACGATTCCGAAACGGAATTTATCTTCGTGCTCGAAGATATCAAAGTAGTCCCCGCCCGACACCGGACTCGGAATAAACTTCGTACTAAATTCGAAACCAGGAATGTTTGGAAACTCAGTCGGTACGAGAGCTTTTTGAATCAGCCCCGCAATTTTCAATTCTTGAGCTACCTGCCGAATGAATTTTTCTAACTGGAGATTCGCTTTAGTCAGCTCTGTACGAAACGTCGTCAGATCACGGTCGCGATCAGCGAGTTCCGCCTCAAGTTCTTTTATTCTTTCTTCGAGCTGTGAAATTTTGTCGGCCATAAATGAGCCCTAAGTGTAGGGACCAATAGGAGACGAGACAAGGCGAGTTTTCGCTGCGCGGCATCTATTCGTGATTCACTGATTTTTATTGGGCTTGCAATCCGAGCTGCGTATTGGGAAGAAGTGCTTGGAGGGACTAGGGTGGATCAGCTCATTAATGAGATCTGTGATATTTGCACGCGCGTTGAGCCTGACGTTAAAGCCAGCTCCGTCATGCGTCGCCTTCAGTTCTTAGGTTACGAGCTCACTGCTTTGATTGGGCCTAACGACTCGACTGTTCAAAAGTTCGAGACCCTTAACCGCTTTTTCTTCGACGTAAAAGAATTCGCAGTTCCTCATGAACCAAGCTTCCACGATCCACTTTCGCTTCACTTGTTAAATCGTGTTTTAAATACTCGCATCGGTAGCTCGCGAACTCTTGCGATGGTCTACCGATATCTCGGCGAACAAATTGGATTGAAATTTGAGTTCGTTGATCTTCAACCGAACTGTTATTTGAAACATGTTGAAAGCGGCTCATCTAAATTTGTTGATTTCAGTCGCCGCGGACAAAGTCTGACAAGTGACGAGTTACTTCATACTTTACAGTCACGCGCTAAAACTTCTGCAGAAGTTGCAACTCTTTGCGAGAGCGTTGGCGCTGATCACTTTGTTGTCGAGTACTTATTAGTCCTGAAGTCAGCGTTTCAAGACAAAAGCAATGTCGAACCACTTCTAATGGTTCAAAATTGGATCCTTGAGTATCAACCATCAAATATGGTCGTGATTGGCGAGCGTGCAGTTCTACTCAATCACCTAGGACACTATCGAAATGCATTCGCTGATTTGAAAAGATATTTTTCATTTGCAGACCGAGCGGCTGCTCCAAAAGAACTTGTAGTTCTGTTCGACGACTTAAGTCGCAAGCTCGCTCCAAAAATTGCTGAACCCGTCTTACATTAATTTTTAGTAATATAGATATCGAAGCGCACGGCCTTACCTTCAAGTGAGTGCGAAGGCTTCTCCAGTATCGGTGCTGCTGGCGGGCGTTTTAGGACCACTCGCATTTTAGCAAACTTAAGAGCTTGAGTTAAAAGATCGAGAGTTTCGCGCTCAGGATCGACATCGGTGAAAAGCTTTCGCAGAAGCTGCATTTCTTTTTTCGGAAGCGCTGATGACTTGAGATCTGGATACATCGGATCGAGATAAATCACGTCAGCAGTTACCTCAGACATCAATTTTAATGAATCTGCATTTACGACTTTTAAGTTTGCAGCGGCGACCTTGAGGTTTGCATTGATTTGCGAGGCAAGCTGAAGACGGCTTACGCCGTCTTGGATTAGCTTAAAAACTTTTTCGTTACGTTCGCAGGCAACGACATCAAATCCCCACGAGGCCAGCTGAATCGAATCTCCGCCGAGGCCTGCTGTAGCATCTAAAACTGTTTTAACGTCGGGCGCATTCACTGCGCGATACAAGAGCTGCGCACCTTTTGATTCTTTCATTCTTCGCTGAACATCTGGCGCAAGAAAATCAACACTGACTGGAAGAATTTTTGGTTGTTCAGGATCACGCATTTGCCAACGGTCGTCGACAAACTCTAGCAGCAAGTCGCTCATATGAGCGCCACAAGAAGTAAGGCTAGAATAAGCCAGTGAAGGCGGATGCCGAGCAAACGAACTTGATGTATTTCACTCGAAAGTGGTGAAGCGATTCGGCTCACTTGTCGAGTCACTCTGAAAATGTTGACACCCAGGAGCACGGCAAACGCTAAGACAATGATTGGTCGCTCAGTCGAAGTTCCAAGCGCAGTGAAAGCTACAAGAATGGCAACTCCAAGAACCCAAAGAAATTTCTTAGCTCGATCGAAGCCTTGTGAAACTGCCAGCGTGCGTACGCCTGACTGCGAATCTATGAAGATGTCTTCGATATTCTTTAAATGGTAAACGTAAACAGTTGCTGCACCAAAAACACTTCCGATCAAAATTATCGGACCCCAGTTGACCGGCGTTGCGAGTGGCGCTACTGCCCAACTAAAGCCGACGCTGACAAGTGGACCCGAAAGTAAAAAGAGAACGATCTCTCCGTACCCTCGGTATTTCAGACCTAACTGCTTTGATGAAAATTCAATACCAGCAATTAAGGCCATGATCGCAATGAGGATGGCGAGACTTGGGTGATTGATGAGCGCTGGTAATCCGAGAGCAATCGCAAGAAATAATAGAATAAATCCAACACGTTTCACGGTTACCGCTCGAACCCAACCTTTTTGGATGGCGCGACTCCCCCCGTTCGGACTGATTCGGTCTTCGCCTTTTACATGATCAAAGTAGTCGTTGAGGTAATTGAGTGCTCCGTGAAAAAGGATCGTTCCGAGTAACGTTGTGATTGCAAGCTCTGGGGAGTACGGAACTGTTGCTGCCGTTAAGTAGGCAAGCGAAACAATCGCCGGGCTTAAAGACAATGTTAAAGTGAGCGGACGAAAAAGCCTGAGGGTAACCAAAAACCAGTTCGGTCGCTCAACCTCTGAAGAGGGAATGATTTCAAACGTTACTTCTTCGTTAGAAGTGAGCGCGTTTAAAGTTCTGGTTGGGACTGCAACATGATCTGAGGAGAATGTTCCCTCGAGATAAGATCTAAACTCCGGCTGGGTCCGCGAAAGCGTGATCCAGCGACTCAAGACTTGCGTCTCCAGTAGAGGAGCTTTGAAAGCGGCAGGAGATCTTCGATTAAGCCTACTTCGCCTGGCTTCAAATGTTTTCGTAACCGTTCAACTTGATGAGAATATAAATCAAGCACTGCTTGATTCATCTGATCGAACTCATTTAAGCGCCGTTGGTAATTTTCAGACCCAAGGGCAGTTTCAACTTCAGCAAGAGTCTGCGCTTTGAGGAAAGCAGCTTTTTGATCAGCCGTTACCCCTTCGAGCAAAAATACAGACACTGAATTTAAGTAGCCTGATTTCAAGTCACCAAGTATCGCTTTGCCTTCGTCGTTTCGAATATCGAAATCGAGAAGATCATCACTTCGTTGAAACAGTAGCCCAAGAAGGCTTCCGAGTTCCTCTAAAAGATCTTGTTCTTCTTTTCCATTTCGATCTAAAGCAATGAACGGAGCTTTCAAGCACCATTTAAAGAGTGATCCAGTTTTTAAATTATGAACGCGATCAAGCTGTGAAAGAGTAATGTTCCAATCGCGAACAAGTGAGTCTTGGATCCACTCCCCTTCAAGCAAGTCCGAAATTGTTTCAGCCGTGTACTGAATCAAACGTAAATTTCCAAAGCTTGATAAGTTCACCATCACTCGTGCGAGCAAGTAGTCACCGGCAAGCACAGCATACTCAGGCGTGTACTTAAGCCAAGCAGCTGGCTTACTTCTACGGAGTGTTGAGCGATCAACTAAGTCATCATGTAAAAGTGATGCATTGTGAATGAATTCAATCGTCTGTTGAAGCAAAAGAACCGTGCGATCGGGAACTTTCAAATGCCCAGTCACGCGATCAACCAACTTTGCACGAAAACCTTTACCGCCCGTGAATAGGTCATCGTACAGCGCATTCAAGCGCGGCAAGTAAGTTGGAAAGTCTTTTGAATCAAAGATTTTGACGTTTTTCATCAGCTAAGCTCAGAGTACATTTCGATCGCCTTTGAGCGCAAGACCTTCCCAAGTTCGGAACGAGGAATCTTAGGCACATTGCAGATGTGTCGAATACGCTCGTAAGGCATGACCAGCGCATTAAACTTTTCTACTAATGACTTTGCCTGGTCAGATCGCAGACCATCCACCACCAAAACGACAGTTGCGCCGAGCCTGTGATCTGGGACCGGCAACAGTGCCGCATCTCCCTTAAACCCGAGTTCTTGCCAAAGATTTGAAAACACTTTTTCTAAAGCGGCGAAGTCGACACTCTCGCCACCAATCTTCAAAAAATCCTGACTTCGACCCTTTATAATTAGCTGCTCTGCCTTTAATTCACCTACATCTTCAGTCGTAAACCAGCCGCCAACTTTTGGATCACTCACTTCGCCAGTTTCAACATTTACATACGCAGTAAGCAAAGCATCGCTCTTCACCATAAGTTTTCCGTCTTCTGAAAGTTGAACGCTGATGTGTGGGAGAAGTTTAAGTGTCGGATCGTTTCGTTGGTAGGAGTCGTGAACAGCAGTAGCGACTTGTGAACCGCATTCAGTCAATCCATAGCTCGGGACAACGGGCCAACTCAAAGCGCGCGCCTGATTGTAAAGTTCTGGCTGTAACGCTCCTCCGCCGATGATCGCTGCACGCAATGTTGGAGGTGCCGACAATCCCAAGGTGATAAGATCAAAAAGTTGTGCCGGCACAAGCGAGATCAGAGTGATTTTTTCTCGTAATGCTAAGTCATAGACTTCTTTTGCGCTCCAGCCGTCGTGCTTCACGACTCGCGCACCTGACAAGTGCGCTCGAGCATAGATACTCAGTCCGCCAACATGAAAATGCGGGAGAGTTTTGAGCCATGTGTCGCTTTTTCCAGATACTAAATGCAAATTAGCACCCTCAGCAGCAGCCAGTAAAGCTCGCTTTGAAATTAAGACGAGCTTCGCTGAACCCGAACTACCCGATGTTAACAAACCTACGTGAGAAGTTAGATTTTTAGTGGCCTTTTCCCAAGCACTGACGACTTTATCTCGCAAATCTGGCGCAAGTCTTGGATTGAGAAAGAGCGAACTCTCTTCGCTTTGCCAATCAATCACAACGTTTTCCATGTTTGTCTTTCTAACAGCTGATCAAAACCGAATCCGGTTCCCTCAACTGGTTTGAAGATCGGACCGTGATTGGCAAGCAACTCTGAAAATGAATTTGGTTCGTAAACATGATGATGCAACAAACCCGGAAGCAATGTGCGATCCGGAATCTTTTTGTGAAGCATGGCAGCTGCGAAAGCCGCATGCGCTTGGCCCAGCGGATGATCCATATACGATGTCACGACAAGCTCAACGCTCTGAGGCTCTTCGAGCACGAGCTTCAGCACATCTTGCACAGCGGGCTTTGCGACCCGAACAAAATAGTGAGCTTCATTGTAGGCAACAGCCACGAAGTCTCGAGCGAGTGTTAGCCCAAGTTCATCTTGCAGCTCGAACCATTCCCCGGCTGCACCACTGATTGGATCTTCGATGAACTCAATATGCGAAACAACTGTCGAATCGAGTTTCGAGAAAAAATCTCGTGTTTGGTCAATGCTAGGCAAGCTATTAAAATCGAATCGTAACTGAAACGATTTCGACTTTTTAAAAAGACCGTTGATTTGGGACACTTCTTTATCGAGATCACGAC
>JAYSYM010000107.1:0-2149 GCA_043727635.1 Bdellovibrionales bacterium
ATGTTCTTCGAAAACTTCCGCGCCTTCCACCAGCTCGCCGACAACGGTGCCGACACAGTTCACCTTTTCGGCTGGTTATTGTTTTCATATTTCCGAACGATCATCGAAGATCCTACTCACGAACAAACTGATGAACTTGCGCAAGATGAAGATGTTCGTCGCATGATGCGCGACGAGCTCGGAATGTTTAATCACGAGCAAAGCGCAGTCAGTCGCGCTCTTGAAATCATTCCGTACTTGGGTCGTTGGCAAGACTTCAAGCGCAGAGGCCCACGCAGACAGTTTGCGATGCTAAAAAATGAAGGCTTCCCTCTCGCACTGCAAATGGCCGAAGCTGATTATATTTTTGGAGCAGAAGTCCTTCAGTTTTGGCGAGAGGCGTACATCGCAGCCCGGGATGAAATCGCTCAGTTAGGCGAGGAGCGAAATGGTCGAATCCGACCGGGTCGCCCTAATCGGTCTAATAATCGTCGTCGTCGCCACGACCGTGGTCCTCGCAAGGAGAAAACTCCTAGCGACGTAGGCCCAGCCGAGTAGCCAGGCTTGGCGGATCACAACTTCTGTGGCAATATTTAATCAACGATACCAATCAAGGGAGAATCGTATGGGTCTTGGACTTCCGCATTTACTGCTGATCTTAGTAATCTTACTCGTGTTTTTCGGGCCTTCTCGCTTGCCGGGACTTGGAAAATCATTGGGCGAAGCAATCAAAGGCTTTAAAAATGGTTTGAACGACGACGCTCTTGACGTGACTGAGTCTTCGAAGAAAAAAGAATCTCTCCACTCAGCGCAACAAGGTCAGAAGACTGCTGAAACTGAGACTGAAAAAAAGAACTCGTAAGTTCTTTCACGACGTTAAATTTAGCAAGCTTAAGTTAGACAAAATTAAGTTACTGGATTAAGGCTCAAGGGAAACTTTGGGCCTTTTAATTTTCCCGAAGGGAAAAAACGCAAGCAACTTGCTGCTCCCCAGAAAGCAGAATTTTATGAGCAAATTAGAACGCAACATCGGATTAGTGGCTTTGATTCTTTACGGAGTCGGAGACATTCTCGGCGCAGGAATTTACGGGTTAGTCGGCAAAGCGGCTGGCGAGATGGGCAATGCTGCGTGGTTGGGTTTCGTTACCAGCATGATCGCTGCTGGGTTAACTGGTTTGTCATATGCTTCACTCGGTTCACGCTACCCCAGAGCCGGCGGCGCTGCGTACATAACCTTCCGTGCATTCTCAAAACCATTTCTATCGTACGTCATCGGCCTTGCTGTTCTCGCCTCTGGATTAACTTCGATGGCAACAGCGTGCCGCGTGTTCTCGGGTTACTTCACAGGGCTATTTGAATTTATTCCTCTCACCGTCGGCATCGTTCTCTTCGCCTGCATTGTTGGATTCATTGTTTTCTGGGGCATGCGCCACTCAATGTGGATGAACGCGATTTGTACCATCATCGAATTAACCGGCCTCCTCATCGTGATCGCCGTCGGAGTCAGCTACATCGGGTCAGTTGATTACTTCGACGCAACAACTCCCGTAAATCCAACTGGTGAGTTGGGCTTCTCAATCATCTTAACTGGCGCAGTTCTGACATTTTATTCTTTCGTCGGCTTCGAAGATATTCTGAATGTGAGCGAAGAAGTAAAAGATCCTGAACGCAACCTTCCAATTGGACTCCTCACTGCGGTTGGAGTGTCGTCGCTGATTTATGTGACGATTAGCTTAGTCGCAGTTTCAGTTTTACCACCGGTCGACTTAGCCGGATCAAAGCAACCACTCGTCGATGTCGTTGCGAAAGCCGCCCCTTGGTTCCCTACGGCACTGTTTAGTATTATTTCGATGTTCGCCGTAGCTAACACTGCCCTTTTAAATTACGTGATGGGTTCACGATTGTTGTACGGGATGGCCAATAGCAAACTTTTGCCAGCCGCTCTTGGCAAAATCCATCCAACTCGCAAGACTCCTCATGTGGCTGCAGCAACAATTTTAGTAATTTTGCTCGGCTTAGCATTAGCTGGCGATATTTCAGTTCTTGCGAAAGCAACGAGCGTACTTCTCTTAATTTGCTTTGCTGTTGTGAATATTTCTCTCGTAGTACTTCAACGAAAAAAGAATGAACGCAAGGGACGATTTGAAGTTCCGACGTTTGTTCCAGTACT
>JAYSYM010000108.1:0-6685 GCA_043727635.1 Bdellovibrionales bacterium
CGACTTTGATATCGCAAGACTCTTAAGTGAGAAGCGCACAGGCAACTTGTGGATTAAACGATCGCAACGTGCCGATCAAACTCACGCTGCCTCTGATAAACAAACTTCTGATAAATTGGATTTTAACAGCAAGATTGATTTCTTGCGTGAGTCTGAAGCTGCAATGGCGACCGGACTCATGCAATCTCGCTTTGATAGCGCGCTCGACACTCGGTTTTATTTCGCAGGTACTGGTGTCCCGAATGCCCGAACCGGCGTTCAACCGATGATTGATCCGCAGGCGAAAGCTGTCTATGTGATGATTCACGGTTCAGGCACAATGAAATCTAGCGGAAAGAATTTTACGTCATTGATGAACAACCTCGGACAGACGGGCTATTCGGCCGTTTCGTTCGACATGCCTTTTCACATGGAAGGCCCTAAGAGCGAGAGTCTTCTTCGCTTGCACGATTACAATGCGTGGATTGATAAAGCGATCGGAAAGATTCGCACTGAAGCTGGGGACAAACCAGTTTACCTTGTGGGTCACTCGTTTGGTCCTGATGTGATCATGGAATATTTAGTTAATCATCCGACTGCGGTTGATGGCGCTGCCCTCCTCTCGCCGGCTGGTTTCGATAAAGTTTTAGATGATTGGTATGTTAATCACACAGAGAAAATGAACTTCGGTGGCGATGTTCCAGAAAACGTTGCTGGTGGCCAGTGGTCTCATGAAATTTCGCGACAATTTAAATGGAATAAGAATGGCGGAGCAAAAGACCCGACTGTTGCGAATCCAAAATTGAAATTGCGCGTTTTAACTGGCGATCGTGAAGAATATGTTCCTGCTCCGCTTGGCGAAAATGGTTTGCCTAACGGAAAAAATACGTACGATCTGCGCGAAGCATTCGTAAAACACGCTCGCAACGCTGAAGTTGTGATTGAAGAAGGCGTTGGCCATTATATTTTCTCTCACAAAGATGCTCAGGGCCGAAACATTGTTTTACGAGAACTACTGGCACTTGAAGGTATTGATTCGAAAAACGAAGGTGCGATTGTTGGACAGTACCATCAAACAAAATCAATCACTCTCGACGAAACTTTAAATCTGCAATACACTACTGATCGCTTATTTAAATCGTGGGTCGACAAAACTTTCGGCGAGCGAGCTTTCCGAAATGCTGTGATTCAACGGAATGATGGCTTGCTGAAAAAATTAGATCGTCAGTATCGGGACGCTAAATTTGCGATCGAAGAAAGCATTCGCACCGACCTTCTCGCGCTAGCTGCACGCGATTCGGTCTTCTACGAGCGACACCGCGCCACACTCGACAACATGCGCTCCGGCAAATTGCGCGGCGACACCAGCCTCTTCCCCGCGTACCTATCGTACCTGAAGGTACCCGGTTCCCTTTTTTCGTATCGCAAAAGGGCGTAAGTTCACGCTAAACCTTAATGTTTGAACCAACCTGAGACGCGTCTAGGTCGGTAAGACATCTCAGATTGAAACAGATCACCTTTATGCAGCTAGACCTACGGCCAAGTCTCTCGACCTCAAGATTGCCGCCTCGACATTCGCCGGTAATGCTTAATTCATGATAAAACAGCGCGTACCACACAAAGAGCCAACACTCACACAAGCAATATTTAGCTGGAGAATGATCGTCGTTTTCATTCTCGGCTTCTCATCAGGCCTGCCACTTCTGCTAACTGGCGGAACACTTGCCGCCTGGATGACAGATGCAAACGTCGACATCAGTACGATCGGTTACTTCTCGCTCGTAGGCCTTCCCTACACTCTTAAATTTTTGTGGGCACCACTTCTTGATCGCTACTCGATCAAATCTGTCGGGCGACGAAGAACTTGGATTTTAATTTCGCAAGCAGCTCTCATTGCGAGTCTTTGTTTAATGGGAACTTTTGATCCAGCAGAAAATATCATGATGCTGGCCGTACTTGCTTTGGCAGTTGCGTTTTTCTCGGCAACTCAAGACATCGTTATCGATGCTTACCGACGTGAAGTACTTTCTGATATCGAGCTTGGGTTAGGTTCATCATTCTATGTTGCTGGCTACCGAGTCGCGATGTGGATCGCCGGTGGTGCCGCACTTATCATGACTGCTTACGTGAGCTGGCCGACTGTTTACTTAACTATGGGCGCGCTTGTTGGTCTTTGTGCTCTCGTCGCGATATTCGCTCCAGAACCAAAAGTTGTATCGACTCCCAAAAAACTCAGCGAAGCAGTGATCGAGCCGTTCAAAGATTTCTTCAAGCGCGACGGAGCTTGGCTCATTCTGCTTTTCATTTTGCTCTACAAAGTCGGCGACTCGATGGCGTCTTCAATGACGATGCCACTTTATAAAACTGGAGTCGGATTCACGAACGAACAAATCGGCGTGATCGTTAAAACAATGGGTCTATGGGCAGTCATCCTTGGTGGTTTCATCGGTGGCATCACAATTCTAAAAATTGGAATTAACAAAGCTCTTTGGATCTTTGCATTCTTCCAGGCGGTCTCGACTGCAGGCTTTGCGATGCTGATGCACACCGGCCCTAGCGAAGTCGCTCTCGGCATTGTTATTTCGTTTGAGAACATTACTGGTGGAATGGGAACTTCTGCGTTCGTTGCCTATATGGCGAGTCTTACGAACAAGAAATTCACCGCGACTCAATACGCACTTCTAACAAGCTTGATGGGTGTACCGCGCGTAATCTTCGGAGCATTCACGGGAGACTTAGTTAAGACGATGGGATTTGAGTACTACTTTTACTTCTGTACGATCATCGCTGTTCCGGGAATATTGCTTTTAGCGAAAGTTGCTCCGTGGAAAGCAAAGCTTCCGCCAAAAGAAGTCGCGACTTAAATTAGATTGAGCAAGACACTAAAGATTTGAATCGTGTGCCAAAGAAACCCGTCACTTCTTGAGTGATCTCAACTGATTTCAAGTTTTTCTGATTATCTAAGCCGATTGTCAAAATCTCGCGACCTTCAGCATTTACTGCATTGATCACAAGTGACGATGAATTCTCAGAAGCGCCAGTAATTTTGCGATTTCGACTTAGATCAAAACTATAATGCGCCATCGCAAACATGGTGCGTGCACTGACCATCACTCCAACTACGCCTTTTGCATCTGCACCCACAGAGATTTCGCAATCTTTACCGTTGTTTTGGGTTCCCATCGCAAAGAGCGCAGGCTGATTCGCTGGAATCAACTGCTTCAATCGAGCGTTCACCGCTTGAGGTGAAACCTTCGCAAAGGCATTGATTCCGAAGCCTAAAACCATCATCAACATGAGAACTGCCAACACTGAGCTTTTCATAAATACTCCTACGAGCGGAGCAATATGCGAACGACGTACCAAGCCCGCTAGAGAATAGCGACCTAATCAGCTGATATGACTGTCAAAAACAGGTGAGGAAGTGACATTTTCAGGCCTTGGCTCTCGAAGTTCGCCTGAGAAAGACGAGAGCTCATCGACTGACGAAAGTAAGTATCGAGCGGCGTTCTTAATCTCGACTGACCGCTCGTCGATTGCACTTTCAGAACTTGATACAAGGCTCACGATTTTCTCGAGTGGGCTTTGAATGAGAAGAGAATCCTTTTCCACCTCAATCACCTCCATTTGTAGTTTCATTAAAAGTCATGAAGCCCTTGTTAAGGAAGCAAAACAATGTTTAGAAATAGACATGAAACGATTGTTCATCGGCGTCCAAATTAGTCCCACTGTGCAAACTGATCTCAAGCAAGTTTACATCAAACTCAAACAGATGGCGCAAACCAGTGACTACAACATTCGTTGGTCTCCCGAGGAGAATTGGCACATTACACTTCAATTCCTCGGCAACGCTGACGACGCGATGGTGCCTAAAATTTGTGAGGCACTCGACCAAGTTGCAAGTAGCTATCGAAGTTTCAAAGTTCGGGCGTCAGGTGTAGGAGGATTTCCGGAAGAACGAAAGGCACGAGTGATTTACGCTGGCGTCGCACGTACGCAAGAGCTTTTAAATCTGCAAAGCTCAATCGAGCAAGCAACTCAGCCTCTCGGGTTTGCACCGGAAGCTAGAGAGTACAGTCCGCACATTACCCTTGGAAGACTTCGCTCCGCTGGAAGTATTTCAGATTTAATTTCGCCATTTGTTAGCAAAAAATTTAAGGACTTCCAACTCTTAGAATTAGTACTTTTTGAAAGTACGCTCCGTGGAACATTCCCGCACTACGAACCACTCCACCGCTCTCAACTTCTGCCATAGGCTGCAATTGCGCTCATGTAAAATCGTTCGAATTCGTATGCGCGAGCGATTCAGATTTGTAATAATCGCTGGAGCAACGGCCGTTAATACGATAGATCAGAGGCATGAGAATAGTCTTATGCCTTCTTCTCCTCTCAATCACTTGTACTGCTACCTCCTCTAATATGACAGAGGCGGATTTCGATCGCGCACTTGAGCGACTTGAATCGACTTACCAACCCTACTTCAAAGCTAAAGGCCAAACTCTCGAGATCGAAAAAGACTGGGTAGAAGGAATTGCAAACGCCTTCGCTGATCGAGTAGGTGAAACTTTCATTGTCGAAGTCTACGGCGGACTTGCTCGTCACAACTTGATTACTGAAGACGCATTTTCGCTAATCGTATGCCACGAACTCGGCCATCACATCGGTGGAGCGCCAATTCCAAAGGGCTATGATTGGCCATCTTATGAGGGACAGTCCGATTACTTCGCCGCTTCGAAATGTTTGAAACGTGTGCTTGATCCCGCAATCACTCCTCCGTCGTCTGAAGTTGATCCGGTGCTTGCGATTAAGTGTGCAGAAAGCTTCAAACTTCCGACTGACCAGCGAGCTTGTGAGCGAGTGGGAATGGCGGGCCTTGCAGCTGCAAATTTCTTTCACATGATCGAAAAGAAAGGTTTACCTCCTTCGTTTGCGACCCCAGATCCAACTCAAGTTTCAAAAACGCTTAGTTCTCACGCTAAGGCGCAGTGTCGGCTTGATACTTATCTTGCTGGTGCAGTTTGCAATTCGAACCTCACCATCAATCCTGATATAACTGACGCTTCTAAGAACGTCTGTTGGCAAGGCAGAGAGCTTGTTGGCTTTCGCCCGCGTTGCTGGTTCAAGCCTTAACTAGCTATGTTTATTGAGGCACAAACACCGCAGAAACCACAAAGACAAATTTTTCAGATTCCCTTTCTCGAGTTTCCTGCACTCTCTTCAAGAAGTTGCGAGAAACTCGCAAGAACGTGACTGGCGCTTGCGCGTTATCGATTTTCTCCTTAGTATCCGCCCACTTTAACAAGCGTGAACAAAACTAAACTGATCGCAAATTGATTTAGTTTTAGCAGCGTGATCAAGATCAAACATGTCGTTTGGTCTGAACCTTTAGTGGTTCTGAGAATTGGAGTGGAGCGATGTCTCCTCTAAAATTGGTTTCAACTGTCGTAGTTACTTTACTCTTCTCGCTTTTTGCTGACGCAAAGATCATCAGCAAAGAGAATTACAAATATCCAATCATCGATGCTGATGAAGCGACGGTGGCATCGTGTGCAATCCACACACCCGATAGCGCAACCCACGATTTAAAGATTCGGTTGAAAGATCGACAAATTGCGGGCTACCGAGATCATCGCGATCTTTTAGTGAGATACTACCCGTCGCCATGGCCTACAAAACAACTCGTGTTCATCATCAGCGGAATCGGCGGCGACACTAATAGCGGGTACTCGAAGTTCCTAGCAAACCAAACTCAAATGCGCGGTGTGGATGCAGTTGTTGTTCCTAACGTCGTGAATGAAAACTTCATCATCTCAGCTAGTACAACAGGTTTAGTTGGCGGTTCTGCGGCAGACGGCGAAGACCTCTACCAATCCCTTTCAAAGATCAAATCAGTACTTGCAGAGCAAGGTCATCACTACGACAAAGTGAATTTAGTTGGTTATTCTCACGGAGCATTACTAGCAGCTTTCATTGAAGCCGCTGACCAACGTGCGATTCGTTCTAACTCGCGCAATGCACTTCGCTTCGACTCGGCTTTGTTAATCAATCCGCCCGTTGATTTGCTCTATGCTATGCGCACAATTGACAAGCGAACAAAAGCCACTAAACAAATTGGGTTTAAGAGTTTGATTAAGATGGCATTCCGCTTCCATAAACTCATCGGCAAGTTCACTAAGATTCTTACAACATCCGAATCGCACGTTGAGTTCAGCAAGTCGCTCAAGATGACTTCTGAACAGCGTTTTGCGATTATCGGTAAAGCTTTGAGTGTGAGTCTTCCGTCGGCGATCCTTGCAAGCCAAGCAATCGACGATTTAGGAGTTCTTCCAGCCATTGAGGACGACGGTTCAGTCGGTGAGAGCAATTCGTACCACGATCGAAAAAGTGCAGCTAAAAAATACTCGTACGAAGACTATGTTCTTAACTTCTTCAGCGCGCAGGCGATGAAAACGAAGAGCGCGCCGTTCTCGCTTGATTACCTAAATCAATCGAACAGCTTAACTGCGCTTGTGGATGTACTTCAGTCGACGGATAGCATTTTCTTAATGCACAATATGGATGACATGCTTTTAACAAATGGCCAAGCCTACTGGCTCGAGAGTCTTTTCGGAAAGCGCGCGATCATTTACCCAACCGGCGGTCACCTAGGCAACATGTGGTACCCAGACAACTTGAACGATTACTATCGCTGGCTCTACTACGGCCG
>JAYSYM010000109.1:0-6682 GCA_043727635.1 Bdellovibrionales bacterium
AGCATCGGCCGCTGACTACCGCTCTTTAGCAGTAGCATGTGCTGAAACGGGAAGATTCGATTGCGCTGAGCAAGCTTATCTTTATGAATTTCAACTTTCTCGCGACACAGAAGTTGTTGGCGAGCTAGCTGCATTCCAAATGAAAACTGAGAATTACAAAGGTGCTGCTGAAACTTTCGTGAAGTACTATCAACTTGAAGGCAAAAGCTCAGCGTACGCATTCTTCTACGGTCAAACGCTTGAAAAACTCGGCGAGAAAGACCGCGCAGTTCGCGCCTACCAACTTTCAATTGCGCAGAACCCGGACATGCTTTCGCTCAACGCGACTAGCGCTTTGGTTCGTCTCTTGATGAGCGAAGGTAAATTTAAAGAAGCACACAAAGTTGTAAGCCAGTTCCATTCAAGTGCTGACAACGCAAAAGGCTACCTCAACGAAGAGGCTAAAGTTCTGAATAACAAGTTCGGAGTTCTCCGCACACCAGCTCGCTCAATCGCCTCTGTTGGCGGTAAGAAAACTAAAGCCGTAGTTAAGTTCTAATTACTTATTAATATTACGAGCTTCGAGTCGTAACGTACGCCGTTTTTGAGCAGCCTCAAAGCGGCGTTTCTCGTCTGTGGTCTCCGGAATCACCGGAAATACTGTGCGAGGCTTTCCGTCTGAACCAATTGCTACGAACGTAAGATAGGCTGATGCTGTGTGAAACTTCTCACCGGTAATTGGATTCTCCGCTTCGACTCGCACGCCAACTTCCATAGAAGTTTTGCCTGCATAGTTGAGAGATGCGCGAAGGTTTACAACCCAACCGAGATGGACTGGAGCTACGAAATCAAGAGCATCAATACTTGCGGTAACAACTGGTTGGCTTGAATGCCGTTGGGCACAGATCGCGGCTGCGATATCGACCCACGACATGATCACACCACCGAAAATTGTTCCGAGCGCATTAGTATGGCTAGGTAAGACGAGTTCAGTCATCTGAACTACCGAGTGCGAAACTGGTCGACCTTGTCCTTGAGCTGCCATACTGAGATGTCCTACTTATTTTGGGCAAAAAAATAGCCGGTCCGAGGACCAGCTACTTTAGATTTTCTTATTCAGACTACAGACCGAATGCGCCTGAGTCGTTACCAGAACCGATGTCACTGCGGATGGGAGTAACATTGTTGTTCATACCAGTAACTGTGCTGTTGCCAGCTGGGATAGTGTTGATCGCTTGCGCGCCAACTGCCATTGCTTGCGTGGTCGCTGCCGCAGCTTGAATCTCGTTTTCCACGAAACCAAGGTGTGGAAGGCACCATACGATAAGCTGTGCTCGAGACTTAACGCTCATCTTCTTGTAGATGTTTGTTAAGTGGAACTTAACTGTTTTTTCAGTTACGAAGAGCTGGTTGGCTACTTCTTTGTTCGACAAACCTTTAGAAACTAGTTCTGCTACTTCGGCTTCGCGATTCGACAAACCTTTTTGAATCAATACATCTCTGAGCATCCGTGCTTCTCCCGCTAATTGTTAGACTTAAATCCCGTAAACTTAGGTTGTATTCCGTTAGCAACCTGACTCAAAGTCTGCACAGGTTTCTGGAAGTTCGCAATACCCCTGTGTCGTTTTTTTATAATCTGGACCGACTTTATGTTGGCGACCTTCATCTACCGAATTCAATTTACACCCTAGACTAAATACGTGAAAGCAGGCCTAAGTGCTTGAATTTATTATTACTTTACTAGAAAAAAGACCAGGCATTAACCGAAAAAGTTCTTGCGTAGTCAGTGTCTAGTCCTGTGACTTCTGACCAACTTCTATTAGGTTTCGACATAATCTGCCGAAGGCCTCTTTCAAAAACAGAGCGCTTAGTCCTGCACCTGTTCTTGCCACTTAGCTATGAGATTCAACGCCGCCAGCGGTGTAATCTGCGTGAGATTGAGACCTGCGAGCTCACTTTTTAGCAACGCCATTTCGGGATCTCCTGTGAACTCAATCGGCGCGACAGCGCTGGTTTCAAAAAATCCCAACTGATTTGATTCGGCTTCGCCGACGATAGATTGTGACTTCTTCTCCAGCGATTTCAAAATAGATTGAGCTCGTGCAGTTACTTGCTTAGGTATTCCCGCAAGGTTCGCAACGTGAATCCCGTACGACTTGTTCGCGGCCCCTGCTACCAATGAATGAAGGAAAGTAATCTGACCGCTTTTCTCGTGGATCGCCATGTGCGCATTCTGAACTTGAGGGAACTGCTGAACTAGAGTCGTAAGCTCATGATAGTGAGTCGCAAATAAAACCATAGCTTTCGTTGAACTTAACAGATGCTCGAGAATTGCTTGAGCCAGACTCATTCCATCGTAAGTACTCGTGCCTCGACCGACTTCGTCTAATATAACGAGCGATCTTGCCGAAGCATTATGTAACATCTCAGCTGTCTCTTGCATTTCAACCATGAATGTCGAAAGACCCTCAGACAAGAAGTCACTCGCACCAATGCGAGTAAAGAAGCGATCATATATAGGAAGATCGGCCCGAAGGGCAGGCACAAATCCCCCAGCCTGCGCCAAGAGCGAAGTTATTGCTACCTGTCTCATGAGCGTACTTTTCCCAGCCATGTTCGGCCCAGTGAGAAGCAAACAGTTATGCGCTTTCAGATCTAGAGAGTTAGCGACGAACGGTGCCTTCAACGACTGTTCGACTACGGGATGTCGCGAACCTTCGAGCTCTAAGTCGCCAACTTCATTGAATGCAGGTCGCACATAATTTTGCTCGATTGCGATCCACGCAAACGAAGTTAGGACATCGAGTTCAGCCCACTCGCGAGCGAGAGTTAAGAGTTCAAGTGCAGAGGTTTGGATTTGTCGACGAAGATCTTCGAATACTGCTAGCTCGAGCTCTACTCTTCTAGCTTGCGCAGTTAGAACCTTTTGTTCGATTTCAGATAACTCCGGAGTCGTGTAGCGCTCAGCGTTTGCGAGAGTTTGCTTCCGCTCATAACGATCAGTTGGCACCTTGCTCTTATGAGTGTGAGTAATCTCAATATAGTAACCAAAAACAGAATTGAACCGAACTTTCAGCGAAGAAATGCCTGTGAGTTCTTTTTCGCGAGCCTCAAGCTCCAAGACTTTAGATTGCGAATTGGTAGAGAGCTCGATGAGTTCATCAAGCGTTCCGTCAGTTCCAGTTCGAATAATTCCGCCGTTTTTAATCTGCGCAGGCGGCTCATCAACAATTGTCTGAAGAATCTGACCCGAAATCTTCAAAGCCTTTTCGAGCGCTGGCTTTGACCAACTCTTATGTTTCGCAAGCATGCTCGCTTCAACTCCTGTTTGGAGTGAATCAGCAAGAGCAATTAGATCTCGCGGATGACAACTTGGGTTCGCAGTTTTCCCAAGACGTCGCTCGATATCGCCGAGCGCGCCGAGCTTTTGGCGAATTGTCTCAAGCACCGAAGATTGTTCGAAATAAAATTGAACATGATTAAGTCGAGTTTCAATTGCTTGCTTTTGTGCGAGAGGAAAACTTAGCCACTGCTTAAGAAGTCTAGCGCCCGCTGAACTCTTACATCTATTAATAGAATAGAACAAACTTCCGCGCGCTTCACCCTTAGTCGTTTCGAAGATTTCTAGGTGGCGGATAACGGTTGGGGATAGTTCTAATCTGTTGAGGAGATCGCGCTTTTCAAATGCGGGAATCACACTGAGAGAGTTGGCACCCTGCAAGTGCGTAGCGTAGTTAAGTAGAAGCGAGCATGCCTTCGGCTGCTCAGAGACAGCCTGCGGCAGCTGGTTAAATTCAGTTATTAAACATCCGAGCTGTGACAAATCGCTATTTTGTTCAGGAGAGATGAATTCCCTGGAAGTTACTAACTCCACCGGCCGAAGCACTTTTATTAGCTTGAGCGCTTCACTCCATTCGCGCACCTCGTAATAGAACGCTTCACCGCTGCTGACATCAAGAAAGGCTACCGCCCGATTGTCGATGCTCGCGAGATAATTGGGGGTTAGCGAATCGAGCGTATCGGGATCGTAAACAACTCCCGGAGTAAGGATTCGATTCACTCCGCGCTTAACAAGTCCTTTTGCCAATTTTGGATCTTCAAGCTGATCGCAAATCGCAACTCTGTGCCCGGCCGCTAAAAGTTTATTGATCTGCGGACCGATTGAATGATGAGGAACTCCACACATCGGAGTTTGAACTTCAGCTTTCTTGTCTCGCGAAGTTAGAGCGATTCCCAAAATCGGCGCTGCAATCTCAGCATCGCGATGGAACATTTCAAAAAAGTCGCCCATGCGAAACAAAACGACTTTGTCGTTATGTGCGGACTTGATCTCCCAATACTGCTGCATCAACGGAGTTAACTTTTGGCTGGTTTGTTGGGATGGGGTTGGCTGCATGGGCAAGCAGTAGAACAGCACTAAGGACCAGTCAACAGAAGCAGTAACTAGGCTCAGCCTTACTCGAGAGTACGATACGACGATCAAGTCTCGCGGTGAAACTCAGAAGCGATTAACTTCACTACACCCAATATGTAGTGAGGATAACGGATGCGAATGCAGCTTTTTTACGCAGCAACTGCGACTTCTATTTTTTTGACGAGTTTTTTGGCAGGAAACAATTCTATGGCTGCAGGCCCAAAACCTTCGCTGGGATTGCCGGTGATGCAGATGTCTTCTAACGCAAAACTCTTTAATGCCTCTCGCTCCCCTTCATCTGTTTCCGTTGGCGCTGATATTCAAGCAGAGCTTGATCGCTTTCTTCAAGTTAGAAAGCCCGCTTCTGTAAAACATGCGCCACGAGATTGGGAGGTTAAATCTGATGGAACGATTGAATTTGATAAAAATCTTTGGACTGCTTCCAAAGATGACGAAGGCAGTGAAGTTTTTATTTTTAAAAAACCCACTGGAGCAACTGAGCAAAAGCGAACTGTTATCCGCAACGACGATCAAAGCATTCGTACAATCTCTGAATATCGTCTCGTTGATAAAAAAGAAAATTATTGGTTCGTGTTTTTCTTAGATCAACAACTTGCAGCTGCTACTACCTGCACCGACAAAACTTCTGATGGTCTTCGATCGTGCACGACTGCGATTCCTTCAGTTTGTAAAAGTCTGCCCGCCGACAAGACAACTGAATGGACTTTGCCAAAAGCAATTGTTCCTGATGTAGACCTCGTCGAAAAACGCGCACTCGCAACAGTTCTCTCGATGCGCGGCGAAGGCCACCAAATGGAAAACATGGCTAAGACTGGCAACCTCATCGGCCTCAAGCACAAACTTCAAACGACTCGCGGCCGCTTAACCGCCGCACCCGTAAAGACCGAGTTCATCGAAGAAACAGCAATGCTCTGCCAACGCCTCTAATATGCCCGCCACCTTTGGTGTCAGGCGCCTTGACGGTATTTTAAAACTTTTTCGATGTCGGGACGACAGGTGCCGCAGGCGGTGCCTGCAGAAGTTTTGCGGCTTACATCGCGAACGGTTTTCGCTCCGCAAATAATTGCATCATCAACTTTTTTCGTAGGAATCGCTCGGCAATGGCAGAGCTCGTAATCTTTGTACGGGAAATTCCATTTACCCTGAAGCTCAAGCACCAACTGGCGGAGCAAGATTGCTGAGTGATGAGTTTCTTTCGGAAGCGGGATCGAGTCGACTGAACCCTTCAAAAGTGGTCGCCACTTCTTCACAAGCTCCATCATCTCAGGACATCCGATCACCGAAAGTTTCGCTGAAACAATTTCGCGCTTGTCGTTAAGCTCGTAAGCTAACGTCAACTCATCTTGTCCTTCGATGGTTACTCTAATAGTTTGAGCTTGGTTGGTCGACATAGATCTATTGTGTCACAGCGTGTGGCTAATCTCCACCTCATCTCTCTTGGGGCTTGACCACTTCACTGCCTACGGCTAGCCAAGAGTCTATGTCTATCGCAGCTGGCGAACCTACAGTCAGAATTGTTCCTCTTCTAACAGATAACTACTGTTACATCGTCGCGTCGCCTTCGCACCGAAAGCTTTTGATTGTCGACCCTTCCGAAGCAGCTCCGGTGAATGAAGTTCTTAAGCGAGAGTTTTCAAACTACAAAATCGATAAGATTCTACTCACCCATCATCATAACGATCATGTCGGTGGAGCTGCAGAGCTCGCCAATCTTTTCGGCTGTAAAATTTATTGCTCGGACTATGATCTCAATCGCTTACCCTTCGCTCACTTTGGGATTTCAACCGCCCTGCGGGCCGCTTTAGATTCTTCAGATGATTTTGATTTCTGTGGAGACAAGGTCGAAGTTTTGTTTATCCCGGGCCATACCCTAGGCCACATCGCTTTCTATTTTACGAAGAGCCGATTTGTCTTTTGCGGCGACACTTTGTTTTCTGCAGGCTGCGGAAAATTGTTTGAGGGTTCGCCAGAACAAATGTTCATGAGTCTCAAAAAACTCGGCCGCCTGCCGATCGACACCAAAGTGTATTGCGGCCACGAATACACTGTGCAGAATTTAAAATTCGCTATCACTCTTGAACCTGAGAATCTCGACATCAAAACTTACATCGCAGCTGCCGACGAGCTCCGCCGCCGCAACCTCGCAACAATTCCGTCAACCATCGGCATCGAAAAAATGGTGAACTTATTTATGCGCGCCAAGTCTGTCGAAGAACTTCGCGACCTGCGCCTCGCCAAAGACAGCTTCAGGTAGGCCGTAGCTTTTCT
>JAYSYM010000110.1:0-2136 GCA_043727635.1 Bdellovibrionales bacterium
ATCGGGAACCGGGTACCAGTCCAGAATGAGACAGTAGGAAGTAGGCTAGCTGTTAAACTGATTTAGAAAGATTTGTCTCAGAGTGAAGCGATCGTTCTCAGTTGAAATAGACCTGTCAGTCCGTTTGACAGTTTCCAAAAACTTTTCGCTCTACTTCGAGACTCGAAGTCTAAAAGGTCTGTTTATTCGAACATTTCAAACATTATCCTCAAGCCGACTGCTCCCCTATACGATAGAGTTGTCATGAAATTCCACGTTTCACACATTGGTCAAAATTATGGTCCTTGGACGCTAGACGAGATTATGCAGCGTTTAGCTAAAATGGAACTTCTCGCGAGTGACCTCATCTTTGATGAGGCCAAGAACGATTGGATTCCGTTCATGGAGTTTGCGCCGCTAGTGAATGCTCTTAAAGGGCTGAAGCCAGCTGCTCCACCTAAACTTACTAAGACTGAAGTAGTCGTTGATACGCCAACAGGCACTACAACACTACATACAGATGAGAAAGCCGAATGGTTCGTCCAAAAGCAATCGCATCGTTTCGGTCCACTTAGTTATGCAGGCTTGATTCGCGCGCTTCAAGAAAAGCAAGTTTATGAATTTGAGTTGATCTGGAAAGAAGGAATGAGTGAGTGGGTTCGCGTTGCCGAACATCCTGACTTCACTCCTGAGAAAATTAAAGCAGTTCTCAAAACTCCAGATGCTAAGCGTGCTTTCTTACAACGAAAACATGCGCGCTTTACTTATATGAACGAAGTGATGGTTCACGACAACTCAGCTGTTTATCTTGGCCAAAGTTTTCAAGGTGGAGCGGGTGGTGCTGGAGTGATCATCGAGAACGCAACTTTCCAACCTGGGCAGACGGTGCTTTTGCACTTCGCAGCTCATGATGGAATGCCAGCATTCAACGCAGAAGCAGAGATCGTCAGCAAACGTTTCGTAAAAGACGTTCGCGATAAGAAAACTCCGATTCCTTACGGCCTTCGCTTTAAGCGAATGGACGAAAAGGCAACGAAGTTCTGGACTGCGTACTTTAGAGATAAAGCTGCCGGCTAGACGGCAGTTGTTCAGTTACTGACTTAAAAAATTAAATAGCAGATTCAAGCTCAACCCACCGCACGTCACCTCAGAGCAAGAACCTAAAAACTATAAAACTAAAGATAGTAATTATTAGCTTAACGAAAGTTATGCAGGGGGAATTGATATGGATAGCGTAATGAAGGTAATGGTCGACTTCTACTTAATCGACATCATCATCGGGATGATGGGTATTTTTGGTATCGCTCTAATTGTTGAGCGTTACAAAGCTTTGTTCTTCACTTACTCGCTCGAAGCGAAGCCATTCATGACACATGTGATGAAGCTTGTTGAAGATGACAAAACTGAAGAAGCGATCGCATATTGCGCAGCAAACGAGAAAAAGCCGTTGGCTTACGTGATTAAGCGTATCTTAGAACGTTCGGACCGTGACGAAAGTTCAATGAATGACTCGCTTGACATCGCAGCTTCTGAAATCGCTCCTGGTCTCACGAAGAACTTAACTTACCTTGCGATGGTATCAAACGTTGTAACGTTGATCGGTCTATTAGGTACGGTTGTGGGTCTGATCATGTCGTTTAAAGCGGTAGCTTTCGCTGATCCATCACAAAAACAAACGTTACTTGCTGATGGTATTTCGATGGCGATGAACGCAACTGCGGCAGGTCTTTGCGTAGCAATCCCAGTAATGGTGTTCTACTCATTCTTGCACTCAAAGCAGGGCAAGCTTTTCTCTGAAATCGATTTGTGGGCGAACAAGACATTAGATCTTCTAAAAAATCGCGGCATGGAATCTTTCATTCAGGCGTCTGTCTACACAGGCACTGAAACTAAGAAAGTTAAAATTCCTGCTCCGTCTAAAGCTGCCTAATAATTTAGTTTAGGGCGAAAGCCAAAGAGAGTACCAGATGCGAAAGTTTAGACCCAGAGAGACTGATTCGACCTTCGAGCTGAATTTAGCACCAATGCTAGATATCATCGTGTCGATTGTACCGATGCTACTACTTAGCATGGTGTTCGTACGAATTGCAGTTGTGGAAACCCCTGTGCCGCAAGCAGTTCAAAAAGCAATCGTTCAAGCTGAAAATAAGAACGAAG
>JAYSYM010000111.1:0-6631 GCA_043727635.1 Bdellovibrionales bacterium
ACTGCGTAGGCAGGAGTCCAAGACAGCAAACCTGTTGAAGTATCTAGAGTCGCATTAGTTCCGCCCTCGTTTAAAAGAGTGGTACATGCATTTGTAGTCCCAACAACTCCGTCTACAGTTGTGTCGTAATAGCAGCTGTAAGCAATCGCGTCGCCATCTGTATCGGTGTCATTGCCGGTCGTAATCTCATTGCTGTTAACAGACCAAGCTGTGCCTTGATACAGAGTTTGCGCTCCAAGTGCCGCAAGTACCGGAGAAACGTTCGCTGTAGTTATGGCAGCTACGTCTGAAGTGTTGGCATCTGAGTTACCTAAGACATCGACACCGCGAACGCGCCAGATATATGGGGTGCTTGGAGTTAATCCCGATATCACTTTGTTATCGACAGTTCCACTAGTGTTTAAAACGATGCTATGGTAAATTAAGTTAACGCCAACAACTCGAAACAGAATGTAAGAAGTTGCTTGAGCGTTAGCAGTCCAGCGAAGAGTCATTGAGTTGTGCGTAACAGTGTCAATTGATTGAAGGCCTGCGAAAATAAGTGGGCTCGCTCCCGAACCACTTAGTCCGAAACTAGTTGAGTAAGTATTTGAGCTGTTGGAATCGACTCCGTAACTTACTTTGAGTGCGACACCCATCAAACCTGAAGTTGTTGGTGTAAAGCTGATTGTAACGGCACAACTTGCGCCTTTAGCTATGAGCGTAGGGGAGCGAGGACAATTGTCGCTCACGATCGAATACTGGGGACTGTTGAGAGTAAAGCCGCCAATCGCAACCGATTGTGCAGCCGAATTCCTGAGAATCATTGTTGTTGATGCTGTCGAGTTCACAGCGATTGTTCCGAAGTCATAGCTCGTCGGTGTTGAGGCAAACGCTGAGTCACCAACGCCCCCGTTTAATCCGAGTGCCACATCGATGCCGCCATTGCCTTTGTTCAAGCAACCTGTCGCTGCAAAACTTAAAGCAAAGAATAGAATTGCACTCTTTAGTTTAGAAAGAGATTGGGACTGAGACATTGAAAATAATCCCTTTTATTGGTTGTTGGTTGCTTTCAAACTGGCTGTAGCGCGCTAAAAACGAAAGCCATTGGCCGAATATTTTTCGATCGTAAGACGCGACAACTCCGAATCCAGGAGCGCTGTAGGTACTTTGATTTCCATTTAAAAACATTTGTTCAAAGCCTGCGCCAACTGAGAATGTGTTACGGCGATCGATAGTCACCGAAGCTACGGGTCGGCCCTCAAAATTGATCGTGCTACTTCCCCAAAAATTGCTACCGGTCAGAGCGTAAGTGAGGAAGCCACCGATAGATGTGTAAAGGAATGTGCCTCCGGTTGTGCCGAGCACTTGCGATACTTGAGGGCGAATCGCAAACTTTGGAGTGAGGCCAAAACGATAAGCTACATTTAGTCCGAGACCAGAAAGTGAAAGGCCGGGAAGTGAGATTTGACTCACTTCTCCACCTATCAGGAAGTCAGAGCGATGGAATCTTTCACTGGCTTGCGCGTCAGAATAGGCGCTCGCGTCTTGGCCGAGCACCAATCCTAAGATCAAGCAGAGAATGATTGCGTGCGAGTTACGCCGCTTTGCTTTTAACATGGCTCGCAATGCTCTCTAAATTGTTAGTTTGATCCAGTAAATCAAAAGCTGTTCCAATTATCTTTTTATACGAAACACTTTCGCGTGACGGTTGCTCGCGCTGTGCAATGTCGAGTACGAGCCTCATTTTCTTTTCAGCTAAAAAAGGTTGAAGCTTTTCGAGTAGTTCCTGTGGTCCGCACCAGGCTTGAGCTACTTCGCTTGCGGTTAAAGATTTAAAGAGTTCAGTTTTGAGCTCTGACGATAAGTGATGGACCCACGCAAGTGACGGAAATGATCTTCTCAATGCATACGGAATCACTTCGGGCGTCTTGAAAATAATTAAATCATCTTGATTGCTGAGTCGCATCTCGTCAGCCTTAAGAGTCAAAAGACGTGTTACAGATTGAATAACGGGGCGTTCAAACTTTTCAGATTTTTCGCTCAGCGTTTGCAACTGAACTCGCTCCCGTATTGGCAATTGAATATGGGACTTTCTCATTGGCGAAAGTGCGCGAAGGCCACCCGGATTTTGTTTTAGCCAAGCAGTTACATCTTTTTGCGAGGCGCTGATGAGCGGCAGCGGATTGAAGTAATAAGGATCTCTGTGTGAATTGAACGAACGAGCTGGAGCAACTTCTGTGATGTATCTAGCGTAAGCGGTTGCATAGGGGAGCGTAGCAAGAAGGTAGGTACGCTGCGGCGTCGAGGCCTGTGTCCAAATCCAACTTGCATACTCATCTTGTTCACACCAGTAACAGTCAGAGAATAGCGCTACTAGAGAATCATTAGGCATTTCCGAAATTTCAGTTCCTGAGCTTGAGAAGGAATTTGCAAGCGCTACTGGTGCTCCCGCACTGATATGGCCTGAATCAGAGTGGCGTTCAGCTACGCTGCCTTCGCTAACTGCCGAGGCGATTGCAACTAGCCCGTCTTGAATGGTGCTTCTGACTAAACGCAAAACGAGGAGGAGCGAGATACCAATAAAGAGAGCGATGAAGGCAACGATTGTGAAGCCAATCGCGAATTTCGTAAGGTTCGAACTGCTGCTGCCGATTGTATCGCCAGCAAGCTTGAAGAATGTCGAAGTAAACTTTTGTTCGGCGGCCTGGATCGTAGTTCTAGTTTCTGAATCGAACTGTGTGTAAGAGATTTTAACGGGAGCTTTTCCCATTCGCACAGCCGTCTGCAAAAGATTTTTTATTTGTACCGGGATTGCTGAAAGCTCGCTTAAGACTTTTACATCAACGCTCTGAATGTCATCGTATCTCATAGCTTCGCGATTTGATAAGGCATCGAGCTGCGAAACTTCTAAGTTCGCGCCCGGAAGTTCGGTTGAGATTGTTCGGACTTCAATTTTCACTAAAACTTGCGAATTCGGATCAATAGGCTTGAGCAAAGCGCTCAACTTTTCTTGCAGCCTAGTTTCGAGGTCAACAGTGAGTGATGCACTATCTGTCGATGCCGCAAGAGCACTCACTGCGACTATTCCAACTATAAATTGGATGATCACTCTTGAAAGGATGGTGAGGTGTTTCATGTGCCGGGCTCCCTTAAGCTAATGGCTATCGACAAAGTTCGACTACTTAATTTTTGTGAACCAGAACCTTTGGCGGTCACTTGTTCTGGATGAAGTTCGCTCACCGAAAGGGCGTAACGAATGGCTCGAGTTGCGCGAAGCGAGCTCAGCTCGAAGTTATCTTGTAATAAGGCCTGAGTTCGACCAATTGGAATTGCATCAGAATGTCCGATAAATTCAAATTTCAGTTTGTCTAAGTTGGGACTTAACGAATTGAGTAAGTCTTTGAGCTTGGCTTTCTCAGCATTCGCCAAATCGAGCTTTCCCCTAGGGTAAATATCTTTTGGAAATACGATCAAAACACTTGAAGAGTCTCCCATCGCAGATGCCTCAAGCCCAGCAGCTTTTGCAACGTTTGCAATTGTGCGCGTGTTCATTAATGAAGAAGAAGCGGCAGTAGTGTCATCAGTTGAGTTCGAAGGTGATCGTGCGCCACTGTTTAGCTCGCCATTGCCGACGTCAGCCACCGGAATTAGTTTATGCAAGATGTCCTGTTTTTTCTCGCCCATCGAGAAAAACAAAATGAAGAAGCTTAAGAGAACCATAAGCAGATCAGAATACGAGACGGCCCAAAGATGAGTTGAATCATCATGAATTTCGAGGGGTTTCGGCCGATCTATTCGATGTTGCGGACGTGGTTTATGCTGCACGGTTTGAAACCTCGTCCAAGAGAATCGAATTTGGCTCATCGCGGTTAATCAAAAGTAGAATTTCATAAATGCTTGCGTAGACGCGGTGGAGTTGCACTTGTTGCACGTGAACTCTGTCAGCAATCGGCGAAAGAATCGCATTTGTAACAATCAAACCAAAGAAAGTAGCCGTCATTGCAAGTGATAAGTGGCTACCGATATTCGCTTGGTTTTTATCGAGGGTCGCAAAGAGTTGCACCATCCCCATAACTGTTCCGATCATGCCTAGTGCAGGCGGGTATTTTGACAAATTCTTGAGAGCTTGCACGCTGTCTGAAGCCTTTGCTTCTAGTTCTGAACGCTTTTGCGATAAGAGCACGATGAACAATTCTGGGTCGACACCTTGGGACCAGAGCTCTGAGGCATAGTTAATCAATGCATTTCTAGACGGCGTTGAAAGTGCTTTAGTTTTAATTAAAGAATTCAGTTCAGTGCTAAAACTCGAAAAGCTTTCTTCTTTTTTAAAGAGGCCAGAGATAGCTCGACCGACTGACTTAATTACTTCGAAAGGAGTCGACAATGCAAATATCGCGATTGTTCCGCCCAGGACCAAAATGATCGAATGCGCTTGAATGTAGGTGGACAAATTGTTGTTGCCAACCGCTGCGACTAGCACGACTCCGAGAAAAATAAAGCCCGCAATTAATGTGTTCATCGAGATCCCTCTTTTAAACTTTGAATAAATGCTTTTCCTTCAGCGTAATTTGGCAAAGCTTTGTGTGCCTCTTCCGCTGTGCGAAGCGCCTGTTGACGCTCGCCCTCGAGCAACTGCTGGCTGGCGAGCAAGAACTTAAGAAACGTTACTTTAGGATAGCGAGACATCAGACTACTTAATTTCGAGCGAGAGTCTGAGAGCTGTTTTTTGCGCATCGAATTTTGAATCGAACTGACTTCGGCCATGACCTCAGCGAGCAACTGATTCACTTCTACTTCAGCAAGACTTTGGACAACCTGAGTACTTTGAGGTGCATCAATCGTAACGGAGTTAGCTTTTGCAGCGATCGGGATTATAAGGACGGGAATTCGTCCCTCGGATTCAAACCATAACGTCTCATCCACTGATATCTTGGCAGGCTTGCCGGGAGAGAGCTGGTAGACGTTGGTTGAGCTAATCCCTTTAAGCTTCGCTTCTGAAGTTGAAGTAATTTCGAAACCGAACGCTGTTGAGCTCACAGGGGAAAACGCCGCTACAAGCACAAGATAAATAGCAAAGGAAGTTGGCCGCACACTCTACTCCTATAAACGTCCAAAAAGAGGTCACAGCTCTGTTTCGGTAGTAGTTCTGCAAATATGAACAAAATGGGAACCACCAGCTCGTTAACTAGACGAACGTTTTTTAATCACACTAGCTAGCTGGCCTTAGGAATGTGCCTAGGTAGTTGAATTTGACCCGTTCCCAAGGGGCAAGCTTCGGGGTAGAACAGGACATGCTGAATAACGACGTGCTTCGCTCGATTAGAAATATGCTAGAGATCAACAATGCGAAGGTAGCAGATATTTGTGCGCTAGACGGACTTAAGATTCCGAAAACTGAAATCGAAAATTTCATGAGGAGCGAAGAGGATCCCGAGTGTGTCGAATGTCCTGATGGGATCATGGTGCATTTTCTCGATGGATTAATTTTTCATCTTCGCGGAAAAGATGAATCGCGGCCGCTGATGCCCAAAGAGCTTCCATCATCGAACAATCTTATTTTGAAAAAGTTGCGAGTTGCGTTTCAGTTGAAAGAAGAAGACATGCTCTTGATGCTCAATGGCGAAGGAATGAAGTTTAGCAAAGGGGAGTTGTCTGCGATTTTGCGTAAACGCGGTCACGATAACTACCGAGTCTGCGGCGATCAAATACTACGATATTTTTTAAAGGCCCTCACTAAGAGATTGAAGCCATCATCCGCGGAATAATCGATCTGCCACCGGTTTAAAACCAAGAACCAAAGAGAATTTTTCATGCCACATATCCGAATTCGCTCACTCAATGAAGCAGCTGCAAAGAAGCTGAGCCAGGAATTGCCCGTAGCTCTTGCTCCGATCATGGAAACGACCGTCGATAATTTTTCAGTTGAGCTGGTCGCTACGACCTTCTTTAAAGACGGCGTAAAAGTTGATGGTGACCCAATGGTTGAAGTTTTGTGGTTCGAGCGCGCCCAAGCAGTAAAGCAAGTAAGTGCACAAAAAATTACGGAGCTTGTGCGATTACAAACTAATTCAGAGTATGTGTCGGTAGTGTTTCTTGCGCTTCCCAAGCTGGACTACTTCGAGAATGGCCAGCCCTTTTAGTTGCAACCAATCGGTTGTGAACAAGTGCAGTCGCAATTCCGCCAACCACATACATTCCCACTGTCAGCGCGCCCGTGAGTGACTTTTGAGAGGTCGGTTGTTGGCCTAAGCCAATCTTTGGCGGAATAAACGCGTGGGGTGTTTGGAAGGATTTGTCGAGCACCCTCATGCAAAGCTGTGATGAAACTTGTGCCGATGATTCCCGCTGGTAGTGCCGATCGAATATTCACTGAGTGCCTCCCGGATCTACCCGTAAACTAGCACCCATCCCCCGCTCAGTAGTTTGGCTTCCAGTTAATAATTTGCGATGAATTCTTCGTGAACTGAGAAGCCCAAAGAATCAGAATGAACTGCAGTGGTATTCGAGACCACAGTATCCACTCGGGTATGTCGGCAAATACAGTGTGTCGCACTTGAAGCATATACAAGTGAACCGAAAAAAAGACGATCAGCATGAGAATGATACCCCACGCTGCAAAAGATCGGGTTCGCTTAAACAGCAGGAGGAC
>JAYSYM010000112.1:0-6630 GCA_043727635.1 Bdellovibrionales bacterium
GGGACTACGATAATAAACAGTAACTCTTGCCATGTACTCATTGTGTTTCCTCCGATGAAACTTCTACTTTTCCTACTATGTCGTTTTGATTACTTAATCCAAAAATACCACTGTCGCGATCGCCAGGCGGGAAGCTCGAGAGCAAGATGAGCTCCTTTGCTGGCAATACAAATTTACGTTGCTTCCCCGCAAGCTCCAACGGTGGATCATACTTATCCACGCCGAATCGATAAGGTTGGCCCTTCACTCCGGCGACTACTTTTCCATTTACAGAAAGTTCCCAACCTTCGCGCGGAACGCTCTTTAGTTTAAACTTATCACCCGGAACTGCGACAACTCGTCGAATGACCGGTTCTTCATACTGAGAGTATTTGTAAAGAACGATATCGCCTTGTTGCAAATTGTTACACGCGTAGTAGTTCATTGTGATCTTAACTTTTTGATCAACTTCAACTACTCCGCGCATGTACGGATCTTTCACGACAAACTCGATTGGCTTTCCAGGACAAACATTCGGATCGAAATTATAAATTTCTTTTGTACGACGATCTGCGAGCGGCGGTCGCGCCTGCTCAACTTGTTTTTTCCCGCCACTACGTTGCAAGTATAAGTAGAGGCTATAGCCGAGGAGAACCACGGCTAGGGTTAAGATGATCGCTCTAAGATGCTTCTTCATTAATAAGATCTTAGAGAACGATTGTTCATTCAACAAATGGTAAATAATTCATTGGGTTACGGGTCTGGTTGCGTCGCCACTGTTACGCTATTTGGCATCGCCAAAATGTGTCGCCGCAATGTAATTTCAGGGTAGGTCGATAGCTCGGGGAGCCTGTCACTAGACTTGAGTCGTGGCACAAGGCTTGTACATAGTTAGATCGTCAGACCTTCTGACTTGGAGTTGCTATGCTGAATCTAAAGACCAAATTTATCGCGATCGCCCTCTTAGGCTTACTTGTATCGCCAGCTTTTGGTTCAGTTACCCTAGTTGCTCCGGTCGCGCCTTCGGGCCCTCTGGGCTTCAAGGACTGGAAAGCTAACCGAGTTGGCGAAGCAAAATCGAATCTTGAGAAGCTTCAAATTGAACTCGATCCAAACCTCCCAACTGCGCCGGGCAAGGCTCAGGTGCAATCAGCGAAGGTTCCAGGCCGTGTTCAAAAGGTTGTTCGTGCCGACAGTCGACTTACTCAAGCTCAAACAAATTTAGAAATCGCTCAAGAGTTGAGTGCTCACGACTACTTCGTTTTGTACTTAAGCCAGCTCAAAGCTGAGACTGACATCCAAGAGGCGGCTAAAAAATTAGACCCATCAGAAGTCGCCGAAATCATGATCGGCATCAAAAAGCAGCTGAGCTCTGAAAGCACTATCGTCGCCCCGCCGTTAGTTACACCTACTCCGAGCCAGCGCACCTCGAAATACCCTTAGTTCCCCTTGCTAGAGCGGGTCTTAACGACCCGCGGCAACAAATCTAAACAGAAAAATTTTTTGCCTCACCTTGACTCTGCAAGGCCAGAGTTCATATTGGCTTCTCTCGATCAAATCGTTAATTTACGGAGGTATTTCTCATGGCAGCGAAATTAGGCATGCGTCCTTTGCATGACCGCATTTTGGTTCGTCGTATGGCTGAAGAAGAAAAAACTGCTGGCGGGATCATTATCCCAGACACAGCAAAAGAAAAACCACAGCGTGGTGAAGTGGTAGCAGCGGGCAAAGGCCGCATCACTGAAGACGGCAAAACACTTCCGCTCGAAGTAAAAGTCGGCGACAAAGTTTTGTTCGGCAAATATTCAGGCACAGAATTAAAACTTGAAGGCACTGATTACTTGATGATCCGCGAAGAAGACGTTCTTGGCGTGTTCGGCTCATAAGCCGAACAAATCAACAGACGGTAACTTTAATTACATAAAATATTTCAGGAGAAATTAATGAGCAAAGAATTACGTTTTAGCGAAGACGCACGATCAGCGATTTTAAAGGGTGTGAACACTCTTGCTAACGCTGTGAAAGTGACCCTCGGACCAAAAGGCCGCAACGTTGTTATCGAAAAATCTTTCGGTTCACCACTCATCACTAAAGACGGTGTGACTGTTGCGAAAGAAATTGAACTTGAGAACAAGTTTGAAAACATGGGCGCGCAGATGGTTAAAGAAGTTGCTAGCAAAACTAACGATGACGCTGGTGACGGAACAACAACCGCAACTGTACTTGCACAAGCTATCTTCCGCGAAGGTGCGAAGATTGTTTCTGCTGGTCAAAACCCAATGGACGTTAAGCGCGGAATCGATCGCGCAGTTGAGACTGTTATCGCAGAACTCAAAAAACTTTCTAAGCCAATCAAATCAGACAACGAAATCGCGCAAGTTGGTTCGATCTCTGCTAACAACGATCCAGAAATCGGCAAAATGCTTTCTGAAGCAATGGCGAAAGTTGGACGTGAAGGCGTTATCACTATCGAAGAATCTAAAACTGCATTAACTGAGCTTGATGTTGTTGAGGGTATGCAATTCGATCGCGGTTACCTTTCTCCTTACTTCGTAACGAACGCTGAGAGAATGGAAGCTGTACTCGAAAACGCTTGGGTCATGATCTACGACAAGAAGATTTCTTCTATGCGCGACATGATCGGTGTTCTTGAGGGTGTTGCTAAATCTGGTCGTCCACTCCTCATCATCTCTGAAGAAGTTGAAGGCGAAGCACTTGCTACTCTCGTAGTTAACAAACTTCGTGGCACATTAAATGTTGTTGCTGTTAAAGCTCCAGGTTTCGGCGATCGCCGTAAATCAATGCTTGAAGACATCGCGGTATTGACTGGCGCACAAGTGATCAGCGAAGAAACTGGTCGCAAGCTTGAGCAAGCGACTCTCGAAGACCTCGGAACAGCGAAGCGCGTAGTAGTTGATAAAGACAACACAACTGTTATTGATGGCGCAGGCAAAAAAGCTGCTATCCAAGCACGTGTTGCTCAGATCCGCTCACAAGTTGAAGAATCAACTTCGGACTACGACACTGAGAAGTTGAAAGAGCGTCTCGCGAAATTGGCTGGCGGCGTAGCTGTTATCCACGTTGGTGCTCCTTCAGAAGTTGAAATGAAAGAAAAGAAAGCTCGCGTAGAAGATGCATTGAATGCAACTCGCGCAGCAGTTGAAGAAGGTATCGTAGCTGGTGGCGGAACTGCACTTCTCCGCGCAGCTCAAGCTATCGATTTGAAATCTTACGACGAAAACCAACGTTGGGGCGCTCAGATCATTAAGAAAGCTTGCGAAGAGCCTATCCGACAAATCGCTTTCAACGCGGGCCTTGAAGGTTCAATCGTGTTGAACGAAGTTCTTTCTAACAAGTCTGCAGCCTTTGGATTCAATGCATACTCTGAGGAGTATCAGGATCTAGTAAAAGCTGGCGTTATCGATCCGGTTAAAGTTGTTCGCTGCGCGCTTCAAAACGCGGCGTCAGTAGCATCATTGATGCTTACAACTGAAACTATGATCGCTGAAGCACCTAAGAAAGACGAACTACCAATGCCAGGCGGCGGCGGTATGGGCGGTATGGGCGGCATGGGCGGCATGATGTAATCAACGCTCACAAGCGTAGATTCTAAAAAAGGCTCGGGCAACCGGGCCTTTTTTATTTGTGCCTACTCTTCGCCAGTGATCTCAACTTTAGAAATCTGACAAGGGTCAGAGTCAGTAAGAGTAACTGAGTAAGTTACGCTTTGGCCGCCTTCGCGGGCGTTGTCCAAAGTAACTTCGATAAGGTCTCCGCCGTCGTTCGCTACAGTATCGATTACTTTGCGAGCGTGACTGCGATTGATCTTCGCTACCGCCTTCGCTGCTTCTTCAGCAGTTTGCAAACACATATCAAAGGCAGAAGCTGTTCCGCTTACGAACATCAAGGCAGCAATCGTCATCAAAATTTTCATAGATTCTCCGTATAGTTAAAAACTTACGGAGTGACAGGATTGCAAGACCATAGCCATGAGCGCTGCGTTTTATAAGTTCTGAACACAAGTTTCACTCACTGAACTGTCTTAATCTTTTACAGGTCTGTATCTCCTTCATGTCTGAAAACTAACAGGCGCGGCTTCCCCCAAAACTCTGTTAAATTCTCGTCGAGTAAAAACTCAGGAGATAAAATGAAAGCGTTATTAGCAGTTCTATTAATGGTATCGACGACAGTTACCGCTCAGGCGAAACTTGGTGATGCACTTGTTTCTCATATCGCAGTTTCTCGATCAAAAGTGAACGCGCAGCGCTTTGTCTTCTCGGTTTGCCAAGCTAATCAGTGTGAACAACTCGGCTCAGAACGCGGTTACAGCGAACAACAAATCGAAAAACTGAGCGGCACATTACAAATGGTTGGCGCATCAGTAATGGGCGTTGGCGAAGGAATCGTTGTTATCTATTTAGGTGCAGCAGGGGCAGCGATTGGTGCTGGCTACATGTCTTTCGGCGCCTTAGTTGGTGGTGGAATTGTCGGCGCGGGAGTGCCACTCACGGCGATCAAACTAATTAAGTCTATTAATCCTGTAACTAAATTCCGTAACGGATCTGCAAAAAACAGAATTGAAAATGCAGTTGAAGACTTGGTTGCGAGCGGGGATGCGGCTGTCGTTTTGTATAAGAACACCGATTTGAAAAAGACTCTTAAGCTTGCTGAGCGCGTTGACGGAGTACTTACGAAAATCGATTCAGGCAAATAGAAGAATCTCAGCACACTCAAGAAACAAAAAAGCCGGAGCATCATACTCCGGCTTTTCACTTCAGGGTCTCTTGGGGGACAAGTGACACTAAATCTACGAGTGCGAAAGTATCGTCAGCCCACTCAATATGTCTCGTTTAGTTAGCTACAAATGTCGCAAGCTTCTGTGGATAAATAATTTTCAACAGCCCTCAAAACTGACTACTTCGCGAGTTATTAGTTAGAGCGTCTGAAGAAACTTGATCAAAGCGTGCCGGTCAACTGGGCTTAACAAAAGAACTCCGTCTTTTACAAAGATTCCTTCGTCGTGACCCGTGTTGCGCAGGCCCGCTTTGCGGGTATCGTACCAAAATTCTTTTGCAGTATTCAGTGCAGGTTTATCGACTGGATAACCGTTGCACGCCATATCGAAATCTTTTTCACGATCATTGGCTTCGCGCGCCCAGTAACCGCGAGGGCGCTTTGCTGTCGGAGTGAGAACATCGCAAAGCGATGGTGATGAGTTGTTATGGAAGTAGGGCCAGCGTGCCCAGATACCGACGAGCGGTGGAGGGACGTAACCCTGCTGCGGCTCAACAACGATGCCATTGATTTTCGAAATCGCAAGGTTGTTGAGTTGCACGAGCGACTTCATTCCCTGCCAACGTTGCGGATCGGTTCCAACATTCACAACAGGCTTCACAGGAGCATAGCGAACAAGCATAGTCTTGAGGCGATCACTCGCCGAGAGCTGATCAACTTTTGCAAGATCCCAAGCTTTCTCGTAAACGCCGTGGCAGCGAGAGCAGTGTTGCAGGTAAGTTGCCTGCCCACGCTTTAATTCGTCGAGATTAAATTTATCGGGTGAGAAGAAATCAGTAATGTGCGGAGCTTCAGTCGAGAAAACTGCAGTTGTTAAATCACGAACAACATTGGGATTCTCTTTTAGCCACTGATCAAGTTCGTGAAGATCAGTGCCGCGGCCAACTTCATTCCATAAGAAATTAGTGAAGATTGGATTCCCTGAAACTATCGAACCATCTGAAAGCCATCGATTTTTATACTTAGTGTTCCACCACACAGCAGGTTTGCTGTCGGCAACGAATGATCGAAGTGGTTCGGCGCGCGACGCAGGTTTTTGCGCTCGAGAAGACCATTCATCTTGTCCGCGTTTTGCTAATGACAATGCTACCTGAGCAAGTGAAGTGTCGAGGCCGAGTTGCACGGGCATCTTCGCTTCGATGTACGACATCGATTGCTTTGCAGTCTTAAACATTGCGACTTCTGCGGCACTCGCATCAGTTGACCACTGAAACAGAGTCGACGGAACATTCGGCGCAGCTTTCAATCCCTCAACGAAAAACTGATTAGCACGAGGAAAGCGATTTGTAAGTCCAATCACACGTTTCCCGAAAAGATTTGCTGAGTGGCATTCAGCACAACTCACTGTAAATGCTTTACCGTTTTTCGTTTCGTGAAGGGTGAAACCCATTCTGTGAGGAGGATTGACTCCATCTTTAAACGGAACGCGGTAAACCCCTTCGCCTTCGAGTGCCGGATATTTGTTTAGTCCGATTCGCTCTTCGAGATCATCATAATTTTTGATATCCGCAAATTCAGAGAAGAAGGTCTGAAGAAGTTTTTTGAGTGGGTTCGAGCTATCGGCGCTAATTAATCTTCCGATTGCTTCGTACGGCAGAAGTAAGCCTGTTGCGGTGATGGGATAGTGAAGAGAGTGAAGGCGCCCCTCATGAATCGAAGTCTCAAGTTGCGCATCATCGAGTAAGTAAGGATTAGCGCGGCCACCTTGTGGCACTGCAAACCCGCGCGACCAATCCGGCTCCGCGGCCAGCACCTGAACCGAAAAAATAGTGGTGATAATTAAAGCCAGTCGTCTCACAGTGCCAGCAAATCTCACCAACCACCCCTTGTCAAAACGGTAGTTCATACCTTTTGGTA
>JAYSYM010000113.1:0-2125 GCA_043727635.1 Bdellovibrionales bacterium
CAAGTCTCAGCAACTACGCCAAGATCGTGAGTAATCAAAATCATCGAAGCTTCAAGTTCACGCTGAAGTCTGCGGACGAGATCTAAAATCTGAGCTTGGATCGTTACATCAAGAGCAGTTGTTGGTTCGTCGGCAATTAAGAGCGAAGGATTACAGCTTAATGCCATCGCAATCATCACACGTTGGCGCATACCACCTGATAACTGATGCGGGTACTCATCAACACGCTTCTCAGCTTCTGGCATATTCACAAGCTTAAGCATCTCAATTGTTTTTGCTCGCACTTGAGCTTTCGAAAGACCTTTTTGATGAAGAGCAATGGCCTCAGCGATTTGATTTCCAATTGTGAAAACCGGATTCAACGAAGTCATTGGCTCTTGGAAGATCATCGCGATGTCGTTACCGCGAATCTTTCGCATCTCATCCTCAGATAATTTTAAAAGATCACGACCGTTGAAAAGAATTTCTCCGCCAACGATATTGCCTGGAGGACTCGGAATTAGGCGCATGATCGAAAGTGAAGTAACTGATTTTCCGCAACCAGACTCACCAACGATGCCGAGAGTTTTTCCTTTTTCGACGCTAAAAGAAATATTGTCGACCGCAAGGAAAGAACCTTCGTCAGTTTTGAATCCGGTTTTCAAATTTTTAACTTCAAGAAGTGCCATCTACTAGCTTCGCCTTTGTAGTTACTTATTTTTCATTTTCGGATCGAGAGCTTCTCGAAGCGAATCGTTAAACAAGTTGAATGATAAAATCAGTCCAAACATAAATACTGTAGCAGCAATAAGGTTACCCCAGAAAGGTCGAGCTAACTCTAGTTTTGCATCGTCAATCATCAATCCCCACGAAGGTACAGATGGATCAACGCCAATGCCTAAGAAGGTAAGAATAACTTCGATCTTAATTGCTGCAACGAATCCTAAACCGAATTTGATAAAAGCTACGTGAAGCACGTTCGGGAGGATGTGGATAAAGATTCGGCGTTTATGACTAGCGCCCAACGCCATGGCTGCCGCAACGTAGTCTCGGCCTTTGTGCTTTAAAAACTCCGCTCGAATCATTCGGCACGTAGAAACCCAACTTGTTACTCCCACAGCGACGTAAACCGTCATAAGGCCGCGACCCATAACGAACGCGAGCGACGGAATCAACAGAATGTATGGAATTGCATCAACGGTCGTATAAATCCAAGTTATGATCGCGTCGACTTTTCCACCGAAGTAGCCAGCCAGTGCTCCAAGGAATGTTCCAATGACGAGCGAAAGACCTGAGGCGATCAAACCGATCGATAAAGCGGTAGCCGCACCATGGACTGCTCGAGCAAGAATATCTCGTCCGAAAATATCTGTTCCAAACGGATGCTCCCACGACGACGGACTATAAGCCGGCGCTTGATTTGGAATCGCAACATCCGGAAACAAAATTCCAACTTTAGCGAGAACGCCAATAATGATGTAGCCGATGATCACTACCAAACTCACCATCGCCACTTTGTTGCGTCGAAGGCGACGGAAAGCATCCCACCAAAGTGAATTGCGCTGTCTCTTAACTGGCTCCATCTAAATTACCCCAACTTAATTCTCGGATCGACAGCCGCGTAAACAAGATCCGCTAAAAGGTTGAAGAACATATACAAAAGAGTCGTGATCACGGTCATAGCTTTGATCACCGGGAAGTCGGAATCGTTAAGCGCTTTCACCATCGTGCCTCCCAGGCCTGGAATGCCGAAGAATGCTTCGATAAGAATTGAGCCAGTTAAAAGAAACGGAAGACCAATTACGACGATAGTAACAATCGGGATCATCGCGTTTTTCAAAACGTGCTTCAGGTAAACTTTCGCAGTGGTAACTCCCTTGGCGCGGGCCGTGCGAACGTAATCTTGATAAGCTTCATCGAGAATCGCTGTTCGATAAATAAGAACTTCGCTTCCTAAACTTAAAACGAAAAGAATAATCCAAGGTAATACTAAGTAGGCCCAGCGATCTGTCCAACTAGGATCCCAACCTGAAATCGGGAATAGACCCAAGTGGTAGGCGAAGTAGTACTGGAAAAATAAAATATAAACTAAAGAGCTGATACTCATAAACGCTAAGCAGCCGATAACGATCGCTCGATCAAAAAA
>JAYSYM010000114.1:0-2122 GCA_043727635.1 Bdellovibrionales bacterium
TTAGTTGATCAAGCTTTCGCATCGTATCTGAAGAGCTACGCTCAGGTTGCCCGCAAGGCGATTGTGAACAGAAAAGATATGGAGCTGTACGAAGCAATCCGCGTGTTATCGGATCTGAAGGAAGCTCATGACTCAACTTCTGGGCAAATTAAAGACGCCGAAACGAAGTTAGCTTCAGTAAGTGCAGCGATGGGTGAACCATCAGAAGCGGCACTTCTTGGTCGGATGAACTGGTGGACGGCTGAGTACGGATTAATTGGTGACTTAGAAAATCCACGCATCTTCGGCGCAGGACTCCTTTCGTCTGTCGGTGAAGCGCGAAGCTGTCTTGATCCTAAGGTGAAAAAGATAAAGCTCTCGCTCGACTGCATCAACTATTCATACGACATCACTGAAAAGCAGCCGCAACTTTTTGTAACTCCTGATTTCGAAACTCTCACTCGAGTTCTTGATCAAATGAGTGCAACACTCGCGTTCCGCAAAGGTGGAGTTGAAAGTTTGCAAAAAGCAAAGACGTCAGAGCTTGTAAATACCGTAGATTTAAGTTCAGGCTTGCAGATTTCCGGCGTTCTTAAAGACTTCATCGCTCATGACGGCGAACCCTGTTACTTACAATTTGATGGCCCAACTCAATTATCAAATGAGATGAAGCAACTCGCTGGTCATAGCCGCGATCGTCACCCGCATGGTTTTGGTACACCAGTTGGAGAAATCGAAGGTAACCCTGATCTGTCTTCACTTCAAAAGGGCGAATCAGTAAACTTTCATTTCAAATGCGGCGTCGACGTAGTCGGAAAATTCAAAGCGTCTTTGACTGTAAAAAACAAATTGGTCTTAGTGACGTTCACCGATTGCACTGTGAAGTTGGGCGATAAAGTTTTGTTTGATCCAGCTTGGGGCGAATATGATTTAGCGCTCGGAGAGAATGTAACGTCTGTATTCGGTGGCCCTGCCGATCGAGAAGGCTACGGCTTCGCTGACGACTTCGCAGCAAAAGTAATTCCACGCAGAAATTATTCGAAAGAAGAATTAGCAAAACAGCGGCTCTACGCAGAGATCCGAGCTCTTCGCGAAACAGTTGGGATGACTCAACCTGAACGGATGAAGCGTCTTGATGAGCTCATCGCGATTCTTGATGAGCGTTATCCGGGAGAATGGCTCGCGCGCCTCGAGATTTTAGAGATCGGCGCTGAGCTTAACAATAAACCTTCGTGGTACCCTCGCTTGCTTACAGGCCTGAAAGCTCGAACGGAATTTGAAGATCTAGATTCTCCTTTGCGAGCTGGCCTCAAGATTTTGAATTTGTAATTATGATTACGGCGCCCTTTTCTCGCATTAATGTCGTTCTAGTTCGCCCGATCTACCCGCGAAATGTCGGTATGTGTTCTCGAGCGATTGCTAATATCGGCGCAGGTCGTCTGATTATTATCGGAGCGCAGTTTGATCACCAAACACACGAAGCTCGTCAAGGTGCAGCCAACGGCCAGCGCCCCTTAGAGCAAGCAACAATCTATCCTTCACTCGAAGCCTTTTACGAAAAAGAAGGAAGCGGCGTTCGCATCGCTCTAACCGGAAAAGACAATCGCCTCCGCTCACCAGAAATGCTCGACGCTAAACTTGAATCATTGTTATTTTCGGAAAACAAAATTCTAGCGGATCAATCAGACGCGGGCTCGCGCGATCTTTTCAATCCGGCCTTACCAGTTTATTTATTCTTCGGACAAGAAGACGACGGCTTGTCAGCTGAAGACATGAAGCTCTGTCATCACCTCTGTTCACTGCCGGTTGCCGGCGAAGTTTCGTCTCTCAATATTTCGCATGCCGTGCTTTTGAGTCTGCATATCGTCGCAGGTTTTTTGAAGCGCATTCATGCTTTTGATTCAACACCGTCTGATACGAAACCTTTTACAAAAGCTTACTATCCTGAAAAGACCATCGATGCCTGGCTCGAGGCCTTAGGCTTTTCTCTCAATCAGCCCAAGGTGAATGTTGCTTTGACTCTTCACCGTATGCTTTTAGAAAATCAACCGCGCGAAGAGGACCTCAGGTTGCTTGAGACAATTCTCCAGCAGAACATTCGCAAACTCAACGCTGCTAAAGGGAACTAAGGTCCTCGAGCGCA
>JAYSYM010000115.1:0-2122 GCA_043727635.1 Bdellovibrionales bacterium
TAAGTTTTTGGAAAGATAAAATCTACCGCACAAAAACAAAAAGCCACCGCAAGGTGGCTTTTTGTTTCTATAGCTGAAGCAATCAGCTTAATCGATTTCAAAACCCGATGGCTCGCGGTGGTAAGACTTATTGATCGATCTTCTAAACTCGCTAGTGGCGCGGTAAACATCGCGCCTCATTCTCATCGTGCGCCCCAATGGTTTATGTTCGACAAGTGCATGCCACGGAGTGAACGATAAATCTTCACAGTAGCTGTCGCGGGCGGTGTTGTCGAAGTTCTGCTTTGGTATCACCACTCGCGCCACCGTGAGATAAGATGAAAATTTCTTTGTAAACAGACGACCATCTTTCTCCGGCCACAAGAAAGTCGAATCCTCAACCGGCATCGTAAGCGGATCAGTTTGCACTTGCACCTGTAAATAGAAACAAGCGTTGTGAGTTCCCAAAGTCGATTTCATATTTTCCCGAAGATAATTCAAATTCCTTTTATCGACGGGACTTGCATAGGGGCCGTAGCAAGGGATCGTTCGGTATTTTGCAGCGACGCGCTCAGGATCGTTTTCGAGTCCGATTCGAATAGGCACAGCGCTATGGTATGGCATATTCAGCGGATTAATATAATTCCTTATCATGATTTGCGCCTTTGCAGTTTTCAACGCTGCAATTGGTTGCTCAGTGATAAGTTGCTGAGCAGCACGATCATCTCTCAAGGCTTTCATAAAATTGACGTAGTCAGAATTATTCTTTACAAAAAAGATAGGGCTTCCATACATTAAGAAATCTTGAGTTGGCTCATCTTCCAGACCAGAGAGAATCTTTCGTCCCTGAACGTTCATAACTTTGATCGCCATGCCCCGAAGATCCAGCTCATTGTCTTTTCGCACTGGCATATGATCGTTATTCGAGAATCTTACCCATGCCGAATAACTTTTATTTTCAGAAAAAACTCCTACCCGCAGCGGCTTCGGCAAATTGTCGTTACTGACAATAAAATTGGCTTTAAGGCAACCGTGCGATTTCGCATGTGCATCACGGGCCATCTTGGCAGGCTGACTGGACGTACTTTGCATTCTCGTCATGAGTTGCTTGCCAAAAGAGATGATTTTTTTATGAGTTTCAATCTCTTTTTCCAGAGTTCCTTCTTCAAATTCTTCAAACTTTGAATCTAACTTAAACTCTGCGCCGTCCGCAGCCGCTGGCAGACGCGACTTAGTTTCAAGCGATTGGCAGCCACTAATGATGATCGACGTTAATGTACACACCAAAAATCTGTTCATAGGTTGGCTGTGCTCTCCATTGGGAAGGATCAAGGGGACGGAACTTTAAAGTTAGCCTTCGTCGTCTAACTCATCATCAGTAATCGAACCAAGATTATACTTCTCTACGCGGTAGCGCATTGAGCGGAACGTGATTCCCAAAAGCTTTGCAGCTTTCTTCTTTACGCCGTTTCCAGTGTGAATCGCTTTGATGAGGATTTCTTTTTCGATCTGCCCCATCACCTTATCAAGGTCGATTCCATCTTCAGTGATTTCGATACCGTCACTTGAAGCCATCTTGCGGCCTGTTGGAGTGTTAACGAACGGCGGTAGACTCTCAGGGAGAATGGTCGCTCCGCCTTCGAGGGCCACAGTTCGTTCAATGATATTTTCCAATTCACGAACGTTACCTGGATAATCGTACTTCTTTAAAAGATCCATCGCTTCGCGAGAGATTGCTCCAATATTTTTGCCAAGGCGGTCGTTATACTTCTTTAGGAAGTGACCAGCTAACAAAGGAATATCTTCTCGGCGTTCGCGAAGGCCTGGCGTTTTAATGTTGATCACGTTTAAGCGATAAAACAAATCTTGTCGGAAGGTTCCTTGCGAAACCATTTCATCTAAGTTTCTGTTTGTCGCGGCGATGATTCGAACTTCAACTTTCGTATCGTCAGTTCCACCTACTCGGCGGATCACTCGCTCTTGAATTGCGCGAAGTAACTTTACCTGAATCGTAAGCGGTAATTCACCGACCTCATCAAGGAACAAAGTCCCAGTGTCTGCAACTTCAAATAGCCCGGCTTTGTCAGAGTAGGCGTTTGTGAACGCCCCTTTTTTATGACCGAACATTTCTGATTCCATAAGT
>JAYSYM010000116.1:0-6608 GCA_043727635.1 Bdellovibrionales bacterium
TATTCTCGGCGCTTCAGTCACTGTGTGATCCCGGTGATGAAGTTATTCTTCCGGCACCTTTCTGGGCAAGCTACAGCACGATGGTTGAATTAGCAGAAGGTCGACCGAAGATTGTGGTTTGCGGGCCGGAGCATGGTTTTAAATTAACGGGTCCACTTCTTGAGAGCGCTATCGGTCCTAAAACAAAAGTTTTGTTGCTGAACTCACCGAGCAATCCAACCGGAATGTATTATTCACGAGAAGAATTAACTGCGGTTGCAGAAGTTCTTCGTAAGCATCCAAATGTGATGGTGATTAGCGACGACATTTATAATCGTCTTTGCCATGAAAACTGTGAGCTCGCTCCGCACCTCCTTCATGTAGCACCCGATCTTCGAGAGCGCGTGTTAGTAATGAACGGAGCTTCGAAGTCGTATGCAATGACAGGCTGGCGTCTTGGTTGGGCGGCGGGCCCAAAGGCTCTCATCGACGCAATGACTGCCTACCAAAGCCAGGCGGTGAGTTGTGCTTCGGCGACTTCGCAATATGCAGCTCTTCATGCAATTAAAAATTCTGCTAACGATGTAAAGAAGACGGTCGAACTCCTAAAGCAGCGTCGTGATTTTATCATGACAGAGTTAAATAAAATCGACGGAATAAAAGCGTTCAAACCTGAAGGTGCGTTTTACATTTGGATGGATGTGCAAAAGTTCATTGGGCGCAAACATCGTGGTGTTGTCATGCACGGATCAGGCGATCTCTCTGCTGCGCTCTTAGATCACCACTTGGTAGCAGTTGTGCCAGGAGTTGAATTTGGTGTTGAGGGTTACTTCCGTCTGAGCTTTGCGCTCGAGAATTCGAAAGCAAAAATCGGTTGCGATCGAATGCGTGAGTTTTTTAACGAATTGAAATGAAGTCATTCTTAGCAGCGGCACTTCTACTTCTACCTGCCATGCTCAACGCGCAGGTGCGCGGCGATGCTGCCTCGATTAATTTTATAAATTACGATCATCGCGGTGATCAGGCATTTGAGTTTCGCACCGGAATTCCGCCGCTTAAGTTCGCTGAGAAAACAATGCTGATCCCGACGATCACGCTTCGTCAGGTAAATCTCTCAGGCGATAATGTTCCGCCCGGAGAAGATTTAAAACTTAGTGATCATGGCGGGAGCTTTTTGTTCGTGTCTCCACTCGGTAAATGGAACTTCACAGGACGCTTCGCTGTGAACTTCGGCAACGCTACCGCCGGCTTACGAGTTCAGCGCGAGTCCACATTCTACAGCGGAGCTGCGGTTGCAACTCGGCCACTTGGCTCGAGCACCACCTGGAAATACAGTCTTGGCGTAATTTTTTTAGCGAGAGGCACGGGTTTACCCGCTGTTCCCGCAGTCGCGCTTGATTACGACAGTGCGGACCAAATTTATCAGTTCCAGCTAGGATTTCCAACCAGCCAAGCGAGCTACGGGTTTTCGCAGTCTCTAAGAGTCGGATTTTTTGCTGCGTTCACTTCAAACTCCTATTTACTCCCTGAAGCTTCTCAACTTCGCACCCAAGGAGATTATGTTGGCGTGAAGCGTATAGTTGCGGGAACGTTGGTTCGAGTGAAGCTAACCAATCTTATTTGGCTCAACACACGGCTGGGCTACTCAGTCTACGGTAAGACCACGATTTTAGATGGCGGACTCGAAGAGCGCCGACGGCTCGATGAAGAATCAGGCGTGTATCTTTTAGTCGGCTTAGGCATCGCAATTCCAAAACTATAGTCCAGCAAACCTCGTCGTAGGTCCCATTGTCGAAAGGCCAGGCAATTAGTACCCTATATATGTATCAAGTATTGAACGGGGGCGAGATGACAATTTGGGGTCTAATTCAGGTCGTAATAGATATCTTTCTTTTCGTCGGCCTATTCGTTTGTATCGTTCGCTCTCCGCGCACAAGCAAAGACGATCCGCGATTGAGCAGAGGCCTTCAGCTCCTTCAAAGCAAAATTTCAGTTCTAGAAGATCTCTCTGACAAAACTGATGTTCAGTTTCAAAAAATCATGTCAGTGCTCGAGCAAAAAGTTTTAGAAGTTAAACAAGCTGTCGCAACAGCTGAACGTCAACTTTTTCATCTTCAAGATGCGACAGCAAAAGGAATTGAAACAACTCGTTTAGTTCAAACTGGTTTAGGCGCGGAGCAAGTTATCGAGCGGCACACAAACGAAGTGTACGCACGTGCAGCGCAACTTGCGTTTGAAGGTCAATCAATCGACGAAATTTGTGAGAAGTTAGAACTCTCGCGCGGCGAAGTAGAACTAATTGTAAAATTTAATCGCGACAGCCTTCGCACTGTTGCAGCACAAACAGCGGCGGTTCCCGCTCCTCAGAAGACTCAAAACCTAAGCCACTTGTTCGAAGTTCCGCAGTTTGATGCTAGTTCATTAAATAAAATTGGCGATGAGTTCCGTCGCGTTTCTCGCGAAGCTGAACAACAAGAGCAAACTCATGCAGACGCAGCACAAACTCGTTTCCTCGGCTTCACCGCGAAACGAGACGATAATCGTGCAGTTGAACGTGCAGCTGCGCGTGTTGAGTTAAATGAGCCACCTGTTTTAATTCCACCGAACTTTCAAGAAGATGCACTCACATTTGAAGAGTCAGTGCAGAAAGCAGCGCCGAAGCCGGCACACCAGCCGCAAATGGTGGCAGCCCCACGTATCGGCACTCAAGCGCGCGAATTGAACTCTGCTCCTCTTGTAAGAAAAGTAGTTTTCCCACGGATTGAAAAGTAATGAGAACTGAATTAGTTGGCTTGAAGAAAGGTGATGTGATTGTTGCGAAAGTTTTCGAAAAGCTTTCGTCGTACGAATATATCGTCAGTATCGAAGGGCAATTAATTCAGGTTCAGAATCAGACTTTAAAGCAATTTGAGGTTGGAAATTTAGTTAGTCTTTTAGTGGCGGCAGTGAAGCCTTTGCAGCTTCAACTTCTCTCTCAAGATCGTGCGCAAAACCGCGGACGCGGACTAGATGTCAGCGTATAGCTGAAAGTTTGAGCAATTACTGAGCAGTTTTGCCCGGTTTCTTAACAGCAATTGCAAGCGAATCGATCGTAGGCTTTTGCGAATTCAACACGACTGGGTCAGTTACTTCTTCTGCTATTGCGCGCGTGTAACTATTGAACTCGAGCATCATCAACGAGGCGAAAACCGCCAAACCGATCACAACTTTCAATGTTGAAGTAAGAAAATTCACAGGGACCCTCCAGCAGAATTACAATCTTTGTAATTCGTGGACAAGAAGTAGCATCGCAGATTTTCGAACTCAATTTTTCTGATGTTTAGTTTTGTAGACAGAGTTTCGAATCGTCACTGTGAAATAACGGTGAAGTAACTCCGAAAGTGATGTCGAATTTAAGTGAACGAAGTGATCTTACAAATTCTTACCACAAGTTCGGAACTCTGCTCTTATTTTGCGCTTTCACGAACAAAACGAGTGAGATAATAGCGAACTAAGAAGTCAGATTTGATTTCTTGATCTTGGAAAGTCCAAACGAGATCGCCGAACGCTCCCCAACGAGCTTGAAGAATATCTTCATCGCTCGGCACAGTTTGCCCATTGTCAGACGCAGGTGGTTGAGTGAAAGCCGTGCCCACGTAGTGAAAACGAATCCCTACCATGCCTGATTCTTTAACAATGAACACCAGCTTGAAGCCATTTCGGAAAAGCATGAAGTCAGTTGTCGAATTTGAAAGACCGTAAATTTTAATTCGGCCAACCGAAGAACCTTTGAGTTGATTGAAAGAAGATGAAGCGTCGATGAACTCCGACTTCAACTTGTTCATGAACTCATTTGTTTCTGAGTGAAGAAGTTCGGCCGGGTTTAAACCAGTGACGTAATCAATGACTCCAGACTCTTCCATTTTTTGTTCTGCGCGAACCAGATCTTTAATCCAAGTGATCTTGTCCATGATAGTCCCTTCGTTGAGTCCACTGGCTGTTGTGTATAATTTTAGGCTCGGTACGAAGGGACCTGTCAAGGGACCTATTGCATTGAAGGGCTTAAAGGGGCTTCTTTGCTGTTATTAGCCCGTCTCGGAAGGAAGTGAACTTCATCGGCGGTCACCAATGTTTGGCTAAACTCGGTACCTTTGGTCGAATCGATCGACTTCATTTGCGTAAGAGTACCTTCGACTGCGACTGGCGCGCCTCTCTCGAGATGGTCGCAACAGTTTTGGGCGGTCTTTCCCCAAACAACGACACGATGCCAGTCAGTTTTGTTTTCGAACTCGCCATTCTCGGCGCGCTGACGGCGGTTCACGGCTAAATTGATCTTGGTATAGTTCTTACCGTTTTTAGAAACTAACAATTCTGGGCTCGATCCAAGATAGCCCATCAAAAAAACTCGGTTCATTCCTCGCATTTTGCATTCTCCTTTTTCTGAAAGTGAAGAATGCAAACCGCGGTGCCAGATCAAAGTTACATTTGGAAGCCGAGGAAAGGAACTGCGCTCCGAGTTCCGGCGCGCTCATCAAACGCGTAGTACAAGCCGAGTGAGATTGTAATCGGCAGGTGATAGCCAATCGTTGAATCAGCGCGAACTTCAGCGCCGGCACTCATAAACATGCGCCCGCCAATTCGAGCCGGCTTGTAGGTCTGTTGCCGACTGTCTAAGTAAACACCGTCCATCGTGATTGCATCGGTTAAGAGAGCTCCGTGAAAGCGTTTGATGAAGAGTGGAGTTGTGCCAGCTCCACGATAAGTATTTGCAATCGGAAAGCGATACTCAAGCGAGCTCGAAATCATATTGCGACCAATAAAAATACTCGGGTCGTAGCCGCGCATGACGTGTCTTGCGTTGAGAGTCGATTCGATTTGTCCGTTTGAAATTGAAGATGTTCCGAGAAGTATATCTTTTAAGCCAGGCGCGATCGTTGCGCGAACTGACGGAGCCAGGACATGACGCTTAGGTAACCACTTTGAGTGATAGTAGCGGCCGTTTACATCAATGCGATCATAAGCAATGTTGCCAAGGTCTTCCAAAAATTTTGTGTAGGCGACTTTCAGAGCGCCCCCGCTCTCCGGAGAAATTTCGAGACCTTTTTGGCTGTAATCTTTGTACGCGAAGAAGATTTGCGGACCGTTTCGCACGCGAGGCCGTCGACTTGCATATTGAGTTTGGTCGTAACGCCAACCAAGTCCACCAGTCCAACTGCTGCTTAAGCCCGGAAGATATCCCGCGACTGATGCAACTCCAGCCGTGCTGTGGCGAAGGGTCGCTGCACTCAGGCGATCGTACTCATCGATTGCATCAAGTGAGATTAATAGATCAGTGGTTTGATTTAAGTAAGAACCAGAGAACCCTGGTTTTCCCGGATAAGAATCGTAGTAAGCCGAAAGTGTATAGGCATGTTTTCCCAGCGGGTCGCCTGCAGAAGTCGATGCTGAAAAGAAATTGCCACTCGATGACAGGTAAAACCAAGGCATCCAATAGCGTGGGACTAAGTAAGGCCACACAGAAAAATCTTTTTCTTGGTACTGAGCATCTACTTGCGGAGGAGTGTGCTGCTGCCACTGATAATCAACTAGAGATCCAACCTGCGGAAGTTTTGCCGGAGCCTTCTTGCTGTCAGCTAAACTGATTCTAACCAGTTGCGGACCTTCTGCATAAAGGTGTGAGTACAGATATTCTTGTGCCTGTGCATCGTACTCAGCGGTCATCGCGCGAGTTGTTACGTTAGTTAACGGGCGCGCCGAAGTTAGCGTGCTGTTTGCGAGCATGATGTTAGCCACGCCAGACTTGTCAGAAACAAAAGTAAGACCTTGAGAAGTCATTCGTGGGAAATGAACGGGCGAAAGTTCTGCGAAAAGTTTTTTTGTCACTTTTGTTTCAAGGTTTAAGTGAATCAGTTCTTCTTTTCCGTCGTCGAGCTTTTGCGTAAATACAATTTCATTGGCTTTAATAAACTCAGGGCGAGCAACGCGGCCTTGCAAGGGTGGTTCGTGATGCACTTGCAAGTCGTTACCGTTTTTATCAACTGAAGCCATGCGAGTTGTCGAATTTGCGTTTTGGACGAAGAAAATTCTTTCACCGTCAGGCGAAACAACTGGTTCTTTTGCGCGTTGACCCTTTGTTACGCGTTTTGATTTTTTCGTACTGAACTCGTAGCGATAAATATCTGAGAATTCGTAGTAACGATCAAATTCGTCGATTTTGTCGAACACGAAACTTTGCGAGTCGGGAAACCAACTCACCTTTTGGATTGAATCACCTTTGGTTAAGGTTTTTGATTCAATGTTCACGAAACTTTCTTTTTCAGCTCGCTCAGCAAAACGAACAACTTCTTCATTGCGATGGTTGGTGCCAATGTAGAGAAGCTTCTTTCCGTCAGGAGAAATCACCGGCGTGTGCGAAAACTGACCTTCTTGTTTCACCTTATCGTGCGAAGTTTCACCGGCTGCTTTAATCGCATCAATTTGTCGGTTCGAGTTTGTTTCAGCGGTTGTATAAGTTTTATCGAGAAGAGTTGTGTAATCCATTTTCGCAACATCAATCAGCGCGCCCTCAATCGTGAATGGTATTCTTCGCGAGTATTTTTGGTTGAGCGTATAGATAGTTTCGTTGCTGGTAAGTTTGATGAGCTCATTCC
>JAYSYM010000117.1:0-2118 GCA_043727635.1 Bdellovibrionales bacterium
TTTTTTCCGTCAAAAAGTTTATTTGCCTCTTCCAGTGCAGAAAGAGGAGTTTCTTTTGGTCCTCCGCCGCCAAATCCGCTACCAGCTCCGCCTGAAGGATTCAAGCGAACCTGATGTTGAAGAGTCGCCATTTGAGCTGAAAGCTCAGAAACTTGCATATCAAGTTTGGTGATCGCTTGTTGGTAAAGCTTCAAGCGCTCATCTTGTTCTTTCGCCTTAAGATCCTGTCCTTGGCCGTCTCGCTCATTGCGAGAGTTGAGCTGCTGAGTGCGAGACTCAACTGTTTCTACCCGACCATTTAACTTTCGCAGGTCTTCATCGATTTCGTTAAAGCGCTGAGAAACTTCGGCAGTTGTCGTTTGAAGAGTGTGAACTTGGCGCTGAAGAACCTGTTTTTCTTCGATCTCTTTAGCGTTATTGCGAGTTTGCAAACAACCCGTGAGAAAGAAGCTCAGTGAAAAAAGAACGAAACATATTCTGATTGCTTGAATCATTGCGGTACTCCTCCTGATTGAACCCGTTGAATGCGAGCCGCGTTCTCAGCTTTCTCTAAAAGCTCTCGAGCGTTCACAAACTCTTCGCGGGCATCATCGTGCTGACGATCCTTAAAAAGCTTTATGGCATTGTTGTAAGCGTCATCTGCTTTATACCATAGACCCTGAGCATAACGCGAACTTTCTGACTCAGTAGCAGCTTCGTGTGCGGCTCTTGCCAAATTATACTCTTCAATCGGAGGCGACCCTACGCACCCGGTAAGAAAAAAGCTCGAAATTAAAAAAAGAAAGGCGCCACCTAGAACAAGTCGCGCCTTTGAAGTTCGTAAAACTAGTTGATTCAATTGCTAACCGATTACTGAGAAATCGGAACGAAGTTCGCCCGACGGTTTTGTGAAAAAGAAGATTCATCAGAACCATTCGCCTTCGGCTTCTCTTCGCCGTAGCTCATGATGCTAAGTCGTTTGCTATCAATTCCAAGGTTACGCAAGTAGCCCTGTACTGATTTTGCACGACGCTCACCGAGTGCTAAGTTGTACTCAACCGAACCACGTTCGTCTGTGTGACCTTCGATTTGTACCGTCGCAGTTGGGTTATTCTTAATCCACTCCGCGTTTTGAGAAAGCTTCTCTTTCGAATCAGAGCTCAAAGCCGCTTTGTCATATTCAAAATAGATCGTGTTGAGACCGTCGATCTTACCGCTATCTGAACCTTGTGCATCGAATCCGATGTCACGATCAGAAATTGCAGACGCATCAGCTGGTGCGCCATCAGCTCCGCCCATGCCGCCTTGGTCAGGTTTGTTCTTTTTCGCGCAAGACGCACATACTGCTACTGCTAAAACTGCCATCATTAGTTGTCGAATCATTCGAGGCTCCTTAATTTGTAGACTCCCTATTTTAAAAACGCAGGGCTCAATGTCAATTCATTGCTCAATTCTTCTCTCGAACATAAAGTGAAAACTGAGCTGCCACACTAACACATGACTCGAAACGAAATTGATTATGACATTGAGACAAGCGTCCTTAAAAGTTTTCACCCTACTTTGCCTCACAAACGTCGCTTATGCTGTCGATCCAGACATCGACTGGCGAGTGCTTGAGACGAATCACTTCAAGATCGTGTATGACTCGAGGCATCAGCCTCTAGCGCAAAAATATGCGCTATTTGCTGAGCAAAGTTACGCAACTTTGCTTCCGGTGTTTAAAGAGGCACCTCGCAAAACGACTTTAGTCCTGAACGACAGCACTGATAGTGCGAATGGTTACTCGACCAACGTCCCGTACCCTTTGATCATGCTCTATCCGGTGTTACCCGGATCACTGGATACAATTAGTGATTACGGAAACTGGGGTTTGGAACTCGTCACTCACGAATACGTTCACACGCTCAACGTCGAACCATCGCACGGAGTGTTCAAGCCGTTGCGCTTCGTCTTTGGTGCGATCATGCGCCCGAACATGCTTCTCCCTCGCTGGTACCTTGAAGGCTTGGCAGTTCATCTCGAAACCCAGTACTCAAGTTTCGGTCGGCTTCGTTCTGCGAACTATCTAGCGATCGCTCGCGCCATGGTGGAGCAAGGCACTTTACGAAACGAAGACATCGCGAGAATTAACGAGTCGAC
>JAYSYM010000118.1:0-2118 GCA_043727635.1 Bdellovibrionales bacterium
CGGCGTTATCCTCTCGGGGTATTTTGGCGACGGCACTGAAGGATGCAAGCAAATCAAGGCAAAGGGTGGAACAACCTTCGCTCAGGATGAATCTGCCGAAGTGCACGGTATGCCTCTTAGTGCTCAGGCTTCAGGCTGTATCGACTTCGTTCTGCCACCAGAAAAAATTGCAGCTGAACTACAAAAACTGGCTCGCCTATCTTAACTAATGAAGACTATTTTGGTGGTTTGGTTCCAATTTAGGAATGGTAAAATAGAACGTGCTTCCTTCGCCTAATTTTGATTTTACCGATAGCCGCCCATGATGCGCTTCAACAAGCATCTTAGAAATGTACAAGCCTAGCCCCAAACCACTTCGATCTTTTGAACCAAGTTGGGCAAAACGATCAAAAATAAAATCCTTCTTCTCTTCCAAAATACCCGGTCCAGTATCGCAAACGAATACTTGTGTCCCCGCTTCAGTTAAAGTCGCACCGACAGCGATCGAACCTCCGCTAGGAGTAAATTTAAGAGCATTGCCTATCAGATTTGAAAGCACTTGCATGACTCGATCGCGGTCAAAAACAATATCACCAGAAATGCTTGAAGGTGTCGAATGCAAAAGCACATTCTTAGCTGACGCTACAAGAGTGAAACTCTCGATGGTGTCACGAATCTCTTGATCGATGTTGTGAGATTCTAAATTGAGTTCAAATTTTCCCTCAGCAATGCGTTCCATATCGAGGAGATCACTGATCAATCGCAAAGCAGTATCTGTATTTCGTTTTATCAATTCAATCCAAGGCTTTACTTCTGAATCTAATTTATAATCAGAGCCACTTAAGAGCATTTCTGCACATGAAGAAGCGGTCCCAATTGGATTTCGAAGATCATGGCTGACAATCGCAAGAAATTCATCACGGGTTGTGAGTGAAATTTTGGTTTTTGAGTGCGCAAAGACTTCATCGGACAGAAGGTTTGAAGAGCGGACCACTTCTGAATCGGTTCGAGTCCGCTCTGAGAGGATATCCTTATCGGTCTGTCCTCTTTCATTTTCGAAAAACTCACTGGTTAGCGCATTTTTCAATTCACGCTCACGAACAATTGCTGAATCTTCTTGAGTGCGCTGTCGCTTCATAGCTTTGTCCGCAGCACCTCGTTCTTCATGTAACCGATCGTCACTAATTTTTCTTTCGCCTTTTATATCATATCCAACTTTATCTCGTTCGCTATCACGAAACGTATCGGCCGCAGTACGCGATGACGTGGTTGTTTGATCAGCCTCTTTTCGCGCGGCCTTCACAGACTCGTCAATCCGACGATCAACTTTCCCTCTGGCCTCGTGAAGTGACTCATCGGTTCTATCGCGTTCAGCAATTAAGCTGCGATCAGTTTTTTCATGTTCCGTTTTAAAAGAGGATGGACGTTGAATATTAGTCATAGGGCTCCTAGGCAAACTCTCGAGTCGAGTGTTTACTATCACAACAACTTAAGGTTTCGATAGAACCAAACGGAACTCAGCAGGATAACTCAGCCATAAAGAGCTGGATGCTTGTGGGCCTTGTAGAATCTGCTATGTGGGTAGGCCTCACACGATCCTGACGGCGGTGTTGTTTAGTTTGCAACACCTCAGGCCTTATTACTTTCTGCTATACTAGAAGTTCTCGAAGTCTTGGGGGCGAAATGGAACCAACAAAAACACGAACTGACGAGCGCGATAAGACTGACCATAGCCTGCGAAGTGAGCGCGGAAAAACTGACACTTCGTTTGCTGAACAGAGAAGACAAACTGAGAATGAGACTGACGCTAAAGTCCGCACAGGGCGCCGAGATGCAGATGATCGACGCGATCAGAGCCGAGAAGCCGCAGACGTTGATACCAAAGCAGGTAAGTCATTAAGTGCCCAACGCGATCGAGACGACGCCGTAGTTTCTTCTGAGCGTTCGCTTGTAGATAAAGCAATCGTGACCGAGCGCAGGAGCAATGAAAAAGAAGTAGGTAAGATCTTTGAGAGTGAGCGCAAGGAAACTGATAAGAATCTATCCGACGAAAGGTCGTGCGCAGATTCTGACTCTTTAGACTCTAAAGCTGCATTAACTTCGAGAGACGAGCTACTCGCGATTGTTAGCCACGACTTG
>JAYSYM010000119.1:0-2115 GCA_043727635.1 Bdellovibrionales bacterium
AGCTTCTCCAAAGAAAATCACTAAGTAGAATCGGCCGCTTACCTCACTTCTAGAAAGCTCTCACCCTAAAACACTTTAGGCTCTGAGAAAGCACCTAGCTTGTCGGTAAGGGAACTACGGGATTGTTTTAACTAAAGCGTCAGCAATTTGATCTTTGAAACGAGAAGGAACAAGAGTATGCAGAGCCAGAAAATTCGCATTCGCTTAAAAGCATTCGACAGCAAACTTCTAGATCAATCGACTCGAGAGATCGTAGATACAGCTCGCCGAACAGGTGCAAGAGTAGCGGGACCCATCCCACTTCCAACTCGCATCAACCGCTACACAGTATTGCGATCACCTCACGTAGATAAAAAATCTCGTGAACAATTCGAAATTAGAACTCACAAGCGCATGTTGGACATTCTTGAACCGACTCAGCAGACAGTTGATCAGCTGATGAAGCTCGATCTGTCTGCAGGTGTTGACGTAGAAATCAAACTGTCAGCGGTTTGATAATTAACCCCAAAAAATGGGGTAGAGAAGGGTAGTTTATGAGCGAGAGTGCAGAAACAAATGCATCATCCGCTGAAAAAACAAATTCAGGCGGTATTAAGTTAAACGGCTTGTTTGCACACAAGGTTGGAATGACCCAAGTGTACAACGAAGCTGGTGAAGCGGTCCCAGTTACAGTTTTGAAAATGGAACCATGGATCGTATCTCAAGTGAAAACCGCTCATAAAGATGGTTACACTGCTATCCAAGTTGCTTCAGGTGCGAAACGCGCAGTTACTTCTAACAAAGCGGAACGCGGACACCTCAAGGGCGCAGGTTTTGAAAACGGCGCCTATCACGTAAAAGAACTTAGACAAGAACTCCCAGACGGTATTTCAGTTGGCCAACGTGTATCGATCGACTCACTTGCAAAAGGTGATGTTGTTCAGGTTACGTCGACTTCAAAAGGAAAAGGCTTTGCTGGGGTTATTAAACGTTACGGATTCCAGGGTGGCCCAGCTACTCACGGATCCCACTTCCATCGTCAACCGGGCTCATCAGGTCAGAGAACATGGCCAGGTCGAATCATGCCAGGTAAGCGCTTTCCAGGTCACATGGGTGATCGCACTACAACTGTACGTAACGTACAAATTGTAGAAGTTCGCGCGGCAGATGGAATCTTACTGGTAAAGGGCCCAGTTCCAGGCGCTCGTCACTCTTTAGTCCGATTGATGAAGGCGTAGAATATGACAAAAACATCAGTATTAAATTGGGATAAGAAAAAAGTTGGCGACATCGAGTTGAACGAAGCTGTGTTCGGCGCGACTGTTCGCAAAGATTTACTTTACATTGCAGTTCGCTGGCAGTTGGCTGGTCGTCGCGCAGGTACATCAATGACCAAAACAAAAGGTCTCGTATCTGGTGGCGGTAAAAAGCCGTTCAAACAAAAAGGTACAGGTAGCGCTCGTCAAGGTTCGAGCCGTTCACCGTTAATGCCAGGTGGCGGTACTATGTTTGGTCCACAGCCACGCGACTATAGCTACAGTCTTCCAAAGAAAGTTCGCCAAGCAGCACTTCGCGTTGCACTTTCGCACTTGAATGCGAGCGGCAAACTTTTCGTTGTTGATGACATGACTTCAGAAGGCAAAGCAGGAGAGCTCGTAAAGCGCTTAACTGGTTTCGGTCTCAAAAAAGCCGTTTTAATTGATAAAACAAGCAATCCAAATTTCGCTCGCGCTACTCGCAACCTAACTAGCTTCCGCTACTACGGTACAGAGGGTTTGAACGTATACGATTTGCTAAAGTACGACACGGCCGTGATCACAAAAGCATCTCTCGATGCGATCCATGCTCGTTGCGGAATTGAAGAAGGTAAAGCGCCAAAGGCGACTCGCAAGAGCGCGACAGCTGGTACAGCTGCGACTGCCACTAAGGCGAAAAAAGGTTCAGGAGCCAAAAAGGCGACTAAAGGTGCTGGAGCCAATAAGGCGACCAAAGGGACGGGAGCCAATAAGGCGACCAAAGGAACAGAGGCGTAGATGTCACAAATTATTAAGCGACCTCTAGTTAGCGAAAAGAACGCGCTTCACCAAGAAGCAGCAAACGTTTACGCGTTTGAAGTTGATCGCACGGCATCTAAAG
>JAYSYM010000120.1:0-2113 GCA_043727635.1 Bdellovibrionales bacterium
CCCAAATTTTTAAAAGGCATGGATCAAAATGCACTCTCGGCACATGGTCGCGGGGGAATGTACTCAAAAGTGCGAGCCGCTGCACATGCTCAGAAAAGCTCAATTCCAAGTTGGATCATTCGTGGGGATGTTGCCGGCGTTTTGCTATTGCTAGCCAAAGGTGAACATGTCGGCACATCAATCGGACGCCAAGTAGGAAGAAAAACTAAATGACTACTCCGCTACTCGATTCCGCAACAGAACAACGCTTGCGCGAAATCCGATCGGCCGCAGGCATTTTAAAAACAGCAACCCTTGAAAAACGAAATACCTTTCTAAAAAACGTTTCCGATTTACTTGCTAAATACCAAGACGAAATTCTTTTGGCGAATAAGGCTGACCTTGAAAAGGCGCAAGCTCATGTGACAGCCGCATTCTTAGATAGACTTCGACTAAGCCCCGAGAGAATTGCAGGCATGCAGGAGAGTTTAGCTGATGTAATCAAACTCCCCGATTGCATCGGCCAGGTCGAAGAACAGAAAGTTCTTCCCAATGGGCTTAAACTTAAGCGTGTTCGCTCGCCATTAGGCGTGATTCTCATGATCTACGAATCAAGACCGAATGTAATCACTGAAGCCCTATCAATCGCCGTTAAATCTGGAAATGCGCTGATCATGCGTGGCGGCTCCGAGTCGCTTCAAACTAGCAAAGCGATTTACAAAATAATTCAACTAGCAGCTTCGAGTGCTGGCTTTCCGGAACAAGTGTTTTGGGGAATTGAAAATCCGGATCGAGCCTTTGCCCAGCTGCTGATGAAGCAGAATAAGTTTATCGACGTCCTCGTTCCTCGCGGTGGCGACAGCCTCATAGATTACGTAGTTAACAACGCGACGATTCCGATCATCAAAAATGATCGGGGCTTGTGTCACGTCTATATTCATGAAGACGCCGATGAAGCAATGGCGCTCGATATCGTTGAGAACGCAAAAGCTCAGCGTCCCGGAGTTTGTAACGCGATGGAGACTTTGTTGATTCACACAAAAAAGAAGTCTCTTCTCCCGCAACTTCATGACCGCTTATCAAAATATAACTTAGAGTGGTTCGGTTGTGCAGAGACACTAAAAACTCTTGCCGGTAGATCCGACGTAAATGCAGCATCGGCTAAAAACTACGACACAGAATATCTCGATTTCAAAATGAATTGTCGCGTAGTGGATTCACTTGATCAGGCGCTCGAACACATCGAGCAACATGGGTCTCGCCACTCAGAAAGCATCATCACCAACAACGAAGATGCAGCTCGTAGATTTCAAAGTTCAGTCGATGCAGCCGCTGTGTATTGGAACGCTTCCACCCGCTTCACTGATGGGTTTCAAATGGGTTTAGGTGGCGAGCTCGGCATCAGTACGCAAAAGCTTCATGTACGTGGTCCCGTCGGCCCGCGCGAGCTCACATCATTCCGTTGGATCATCGACGGAACGGGACAAGTGCGCTCTTAATTTTCAGCGCAACGCGCCTAGATTCGGGATTCTGGGTGCGGTTAACTGTATTCAGGATTCGGAATCAATAACAGGAGGCTTCTAATGAAATTCCTATTTACAGCTTTGGTTGCGTTCGGAATGTTAACTCCAAACTTTGTTGAAGCTAATGAAGAGCAAAACTTGTTAGGCCACTCTTGCCGAGCAAAAGAAGTTAGGCAGTACTACTGCCCAGTAACTCAAGACTGGTGGAATGGTCCGTACTACGATGAGGGCTGTTCAGTAAGTTGTGAGGAAAGTCAGAGAGCGACTTGCTCGGAAGCTTCTTGCGACGATGGTGATCCGGTAGCAAGCAGCTGTTCTTGTAATTAGTCAAAAGCGGAAGGAGTCACGTGACTCCTTCTAAAATTTCTATTTTCGTTTTAACTGAGCGCAAGTCATCGAGCCGGTGAATTCGCGATCCGAACTTATCACTTCTTCTAATTTGCTAGTGTCGCCGTTAATGACTCCATAGAGGTCAAAGAAATCAATTTTGAAAGTAATGCCGTGTTGCCCCGCATTCTCAAAAAGTTTATTGGTTCTTGAAAACTCTCTCGCAATGATGTCTTCACCTACTCTAAAAGTGACGCGCTTTTTATCATTCGATACTGATGTGA
>JAYSYM010000121.1:0-2107 GCA_043727635.1 Bdellovibrionales bacterium
CTGCAGCAACAGTGGATGCGCCGAATGACAATCCAGCAACATCGGTTGTTGAAAGATCCGAGGGTGAAAACGTTGCGACAGGTGGAGCGCCGTGTGCGGGCATTTCGAAAGTAACGTGCGGAGACAAATCAAAAAAATCTGAGAAGAGAGCTGCTGCAAAGGAATGGTGGCAGAAGAATTCGAATGTGTGTGTGTTCGGCGGAAACATTTCTAGTTTCTCGGGCGAAGATCACAAAGATAAAACATGTGCTTCGGTTTATTCATTTTCGAAGCCAAAACTTCATTGCAAAGAAGGCGTAATCTGTAACCCGATCGTCTTCGGCGCAAAGGAAGATGGGTCAGCTTACTGCTCAACAAAATACTCGGAAGCAACAAGCGATTGTAATACTCAGGCAGCAAGCCCAAACAAATGGTTAGAAGCTAACATTTCAAGCGTAAAAGACGAATGGAACAAACTTCGAAGCGGTCTGTCGCAAGCTTGCGGACGAAACGCTGTTCGCGAATACTTCTGCGATGAATGCAATGTGATGATGGAGCGGCTAGCCTCGCTCCGCGCACTCGCTTTTGTTGATGGTGGCGAGGGAAAGTGTAGCGCGCCACTTGAGGTTTATGAGGCGGCTGTGATTAAGCTGAAGCCTGAAGAGCAAAAAGCGAAACAATAGCGCTCAGTCATCCGTTAACTGTTTACAGTTAACGGAAGCAGCTCGAGTGAACAGTAAAAGTCCCGGGAAACTGGGACTTTTGTGTTTCTGATAACGCACCATCGCTACCCTCTGGTAGCAGCTACCATTTGTTTTGCTGAAGGAATTTATCGATTCGTAGGTTTACGAATTCGGGCATGTCGAGTTGGGTGCAGTGCGAACCGTAAGGGACGCGCTGGATTTCGCTGCCAATAATTTTTTCGCGCATCATATCTTGGTAGGAACCTGGCGTGACTCCGTCTTTACTGCCGCTAATGATCAACGTTGGAACTTTTACTTCGCTCAGCACATGCTGCGCATCGTACTTCATCATCTGTTCGAAAAGATGCATGAATACTCCGGGATCCATTGAGGCAATGCCCTTCGCGTACACTTCAATGTCACGCATGCTCGTAAGACTTAAGTTGAATCCTCCGGCAAGCGCACTCAAGGGCACCGCAAGTGGGTTAGTGATACCCATCTTCCACATCTTGCTGACAACATTTGGATAAACTTGTTGTCCAAGCTGCAAGTACGGAAAGATTTTCTCGACGATGTTTGTGCCGAACATATTTTTAATCGGATTAGTCGCAAACCCATTAATCAAAACTAAGTTTTCAAAAACCTCAGGATACAACTCGTGAACTCGAAACAAAACCTGTGCGCCGAAACTGTGGCCCCACATGCTTGTCTTCTTGATTCCGAGATGATCGAGCAGACACTTTAAATCTTTGGCAATAGCATCGAGAGACAAATTCTCTTTGTCTTCTGGGACTGGTGTTTTTCCGTGTCCTCGATAATCAAATAGTATTGTCTGATAGTTTTGCGAGAAGTGACGCACTTGATGAATCCAGTGATTCATCGGGCAACCAATTCCGTAAGCCATGACGATAGGCTTACCTTTACCTCGAACCTCGTAATAAACGTCAGTCCCATCAAAGCTTTTGAATGTACCGGTTTTCTTTTCTACTTCCGTCGCTGCCATATTTGGTGCCCTTAGAGATCGCGAAGCTTCACTCGCAGCCGAGTGTTTTGAATCGCAATTTCGTCGCCGTCATTTAGAGTCTGGTTTGATTTACCAGCGACTCCGTTCAGTGAAATTTTATCGGCGTGTTCGGTCTTTAGCATGACTCCATTGCTTGTTTGCTGGAGTTGAAAAGCAGTCTGCGGAATCCCCTCTTCAAGAAGGCGTACATCGAGTGACTCGGCGCCTATGTCGCGCGGCCCATAAACTATTGTCCAGGTTTGCCCGGTTTGGGGGCCGGCCACAGCTGTAAGTTCTACTGGTTTTGCGAACATTCGGAGCTGGTCGGTCGCGGATTTTGTTTGAACTAGGGCTTTTTCCATCCGCCCGAGGATTCCGATCACAGTCTCCTGCCAAGTGCGAACTACGGGCTTCTCTGGGGCTTCGCCGACCTCATCGAGGT
>JAYSYM010000122.1:0-6562 GCA_043727635.1 Bdellovibrionales bacterium
CGCTCCAATTTATCGGGTTTGTGCGCTGGTTGTGCTTTTGGCCCATGTGGCTCAGTGGTAGAGCACACCCTTGGTAAGGGTGAGATCGGGGGTTCGATTCTCCCCATGGGCTCCAATGAATTGTATTTTGGGATTGATTTAGTAAAAGAAACGATTAAAACAAGTACTTCAAATCCTTCAGGAGGAACTAGTAATGGCTAAAGAGAAATTTGACCGTAGTAAGCCGCATTGTAACATCGGCACAATCGGTCACGTCGACCACGGTAAAACTTCTTTGACTGCGGCAATCACAAAAGTGCTCGCTAAATCAGGCGGCGCAACTGCGATGGCTTACGATCAAATCGATAAGAGTCCTGAAGAAAAAGCGCGCGGTATTACGATTTCGACTTCACACGTTGAATACGAAACTAAAAACCGCCACTACGCGCACGTTGATTGCCCAGGCCATGCCGATTACGTGAAAAACATGATCACAGGTGCCGCTCAAATGGACGGCGCGATCCTTGTTGTATCTGCAGCTGACGGTCCTATGCCACAAACTCGTGAGCACATCCTTCTCGCACGCCAAGTAGGTGTTCCTGCGATGGTTGTATTCATGAACAAAGTTGACATGGTTGACGACACTGAACTTCTTGACCTAGTTGAACTTGAAATTCGTGAACTACTTTCTAAATACGAATTCCCTGGCGATGACATTCCAATCGTAAAAGGTTCGGCACTAAAGGCGCTTGAAGGCGACACTGGCGAACTCGGCGAACTATCAATCTTAAAATTGATGGAAGAAGTTGATCGTTACATCCCACAACCAGAGCGTATGGTTGATAAGCCGTTCTTGATGCCGGTAGAAGACGTGTTCTCGATCTCTGGTCGCGGAACAGTTGTTACTGGTCGCGTTGAGTCTGGAATCATCAAAATCGGTCAAGACATCGAAATCGTTGGTATCAAGCCAACAGCAAAAACTACTGTTACTGGAATCGAAATGTTCCGTAAACTTCTTGATGAAGGCCGCGCCGGAGACAACTGCGGTTGCCTACTTCGCGGTACTAAAAAAGAAGAAGTTGAACGCGGACAAGTTCTTGCTGCTCCAGGCACTGTTAAGCCACACAAAAAATTTAAAGCTGAAGCGTACATCCTCACTAAAGAAGAAGGCGGACGTCACACTCCATTCTTCAACGGTTATCGTCCACAGTTTTACTTCCGTACAACTGACGTAACTGGTGTTTGTACTCTTAAAGCTGGCACAGACATGATTATGCCTGGTGACCGCGTTGAGATGGATGTTGAGTTAATCATGCCAGTAGCAATGGATAAAAGCCTCCGCTTCGCGATTCGCGAAGGTGGTCGTACCGTTGGCGCCGGCGTAGTTATCGGCATCACTGAGTAGTAGTCGATTCTCTCTAATATATAGAGAAAGTCGATACGTTTTGGGGACTCCGCGAGGTGTCCCCAAACTTGTTTGTAGCGTTAATTTTCGCCGCTGGCGAAAAAGGGTTTCGAAGTAGGGTGGTAGCTCAATTGGTAGAGTTAACGACTCCAAATCGTTCGGTTGGGGGTTCGAGTCCCTCCCGCCCTGCCAATTTTTCGAAACCAATAGTGCGAAAGCACAAGAAGGTTAGTGATGGAAAACAACAACGGTAAAGTTGTAACAGTAAGCTTCATGGTAGCCGGCGTTTTGGTTGGTTACATCGTAGCGTTCATTCTCAACACAATTGGTGCAACGGCTTCAGGTGATGTCGCACGATTGGTGAATCGCGATGTCGTACGACACGGGGTTCCCATTTTGATCGGTGTCCTTGCGTTTCTCTCTCTTCAATTCCGCAAAGGTGTTGTTGATTGGGCCGACGAAGTTGTTACTGAGCTAAAAAAAGTCGTTTGGCCGTCGCGCAAAGACACCACCAACATGACGATCGTTGTTTGCATCATGATTTTGATTTCTGGTGTTGTGCTTGGTCTCTTCGACTTTGCTGCCGGTAACATTATCGACTTTTTACTTAATATGAATCTACAGAGCATTTTTTAGGAGCTAGCGAATGGCAAAACAAAAAGTCGTAGCCGAAAAAAGATGGTACATCGCAAATACCAACACTGGCTCTGAAAACACTGCGAAAGCGGCAATCGAAGAGCGCATTAAATCTTTGAAAAAAGAAGAGCTCTTTGGCGATATTCTTATCCCGTCAGAGAACGTTGTTGAGCTCGTAAAAGGGCAAAAACAAACTCGCTCTCGTAAATTCTTTCCGGGCTACATCTTCATTAACATGGTGATGAACGAGGAGACTTGGCACTTAGTTAAAGGTGCCGCGAAAGTTACGGGATTCGTTGGTGGTACAAAGCCAGCTCCAGTTCCAGAGAACGAAGTAACTCGCGTAACTCAGCAAATGGCGACTGGAGCTGAGAAGCCTAAACAAAAAATTAAATTCTCAATTGGTGAGAGCGTGACTGTGATCGACGGTCCGTTCAGTAACTTCAACGGTACGGTTGAGGAAATAAACGAAGATAAAGGCAAAGTGAAGGTGCTAGTAAGCATCTTCGGTCGTCCAACTCCGGTTGAACTCGACTTTATCCAGGTGGAAAAGCAGTAAACTACAGAGGTTGCTGCCAAAAACGGATCCAGCCACTTAGGTTTTACGATGGAACGTTTTCAATTTTTAAATTTTTTAGAGCCCTCTGGGGGCTTTAAGAGGTATGAGAGCTGATTCACTAAAATGAATCAGTATTTATTAACAACCCATAGCTCTAGCTAGGAGTGGGAAAATGGCAAAAAAAGTAACTGGTATGATCAAGTTACAGATTCCGGCAGGGAAGGCAAATCCAGCGCCTCCCGTTGGACCGGCGCTCGGCCAGCATGGGGTAAACATCATGGAGTTCTGTAAGCAGTTTAATGCTAAGACTCAGGGAAAAGGTGACACCATCATCCCTGTGATCATTACTGTTTATCAGGATCGGTCGTTTACCTTCATCACCAAGACGCCACCTGTATCGATTCTGATAAAGCAAGCGATCAAGCTAACAAGCGGATCGAAGATGCCTCAGAAGGACAAGGTTGGAAAAATCAACATGAAGCAGATCCGCGAGATCGCAACTATCAAGTTGCCTGATCTCAACTGCAGCACTGTCGAATCTGTGATCCCACAGGTTGTAGGCACGGCTCGCAGCATGGGTCTCGAAGTCATAGATTAAAGGGTGGTGAACAATGGCTAAACGTTTTAAAGCAGCAGGCGAAAAAGTTAATCCTACCCAACGCTACACGATTCAAGACGCAGTTAAACTTGCGGTTGAAACAGCGACAGCAAAATTCGATGAATCAATCGACGTAGCTGTAAACTTGGGTATTGATCCAAAACAATCTGACCAACAAGTGCGTGGAGCGATTGCGCTTCCTCACGGCCTTGGAAAAACAGTTCGCGTTCTAGTTTTCGCAAAAGGTCCAAAAGAGATTGAAGCAAAAAACGCAGGCGCTGACTTCGTTGGTGGCGACGACCTTGTTGCGAAAATCAACGGCGGATGGTTGGACTTCGATAAAGCAATTGCAACTCCCGACATGATGGCGACAGTTTCAAAAGTTGCGAAGGTTTTAGGGCCTCGCGGTTTGATGCCGAACCCAAAAGTTGGAACAGTGACAATGAACATTGCCGACACTGTAACTGCAGAGAAAAAAGGTAAGCTCGATTTCCGCGTTGATAAAGCCGGAATCGTTCACGCTGGCATCGGTCGCAAATCAATGGGCGCTCAGAAGTTACAAGAGAACTTCACTGCGTTCTTGGGTGCGCTTTTGAAGGCGAAACCTGCAAGCTCGAAGGGCATTTACGTACAGAACATCGTTGTTTCATCAACAATGGGTCCGGGCGTAAAAGTCGACGTGAACCAGGCTCAGAATACTGAGTCTAGCGAAACTTAGTTTTGAAAACCGTCGCTCGCATAATGCGAGCGACAGTATTAACTGACCGCCTAACAAGGCGGTCTTAACACGCGATCAAAGACAGTAGGTTCAACCTCGCTCGATGCAAAAGACTTCTCCGTAGTACGAGAGGGCTTAAGAGATGAAGGTTGTTTAATCCATAAGGGCCTGCCGAGATATGTTGTGGTTAGCTTCCAAAAAGCGGCAAACCTCCATACGTCAACTGACGCGAAAATCTAATGAAAGGAGGTATGCCGGATGATCAACTCACGTGAAGAAAAAGCACAAGAGATCGCATCCCTTTCCAAGAAATTTGGAAAGGCCAAAGCGGCTTTCCTCGTAGACTTCAAAGGTATGACAGTGGAGCAAGTAACAACGCTCCGTAAAAAACTGCATCCTGTTGAGTCCGAGATGCAAGTTGTCCGCAACACATTGGCGATCCGTGCTCTGAAGGATCACCCTGAATCTGAATCTGCATTGGCAGACGGGTTGCTTGGGACGAATGCGGTTGTTTTTGCTTACGGTGAAGCACCAGCAGCTGCGAAAGCTCTATCTGACTTCGGAAAAGACGTTGAAGCTTTCCAATTGAAGGTCGGTGTGATGGACGGCTCGAAGCTTGATGCCAAAAGTATCAAGGCTCTTGCAAGTCTACCGTCGAAAGACGTTCTACGTGCAATGCTACTTGGTACATTACAAGCGCCTATGTCGAAATTCCTTGGAACGCTACAAGCAGTTCCTGGTGGATTCGTCAGAGTTCTTGCTGCTAAACGCGATCAACAGGACGCTTAACAAAGCGTCTTAAGTGACTTTAAATTTAAAAACTTTTTGGAAGGATTAAGAAAATGAACAAAGAACAAGTTGTAGACTTTTTATCTCAGATGCCAGTTATGGAACTTTCAGAGCTTATCAAAACTCTAGAAGACAAATGGGGCGTTTCTGCAGCAGCACCAGCTGCAGCAGCTGGTCCAGCAGCAGCAGCCGGTGCACCAGCTGAAGTGCAAACTACTTTCGACGTAATGTTGATGGATGCCGGCGCTAACAAGATTAACGTTATTAAAGAGGTTCGCGCAGTAACAGGCCTTGGCTTAAAAGAAGCTAAAGACCTAGTTGAAGCAGCTCCTAAGGCAATCAAAGAAGGCGTTTCTAAGGAAGAAGCCGCTAAGATTAAAGAAGTTGTAGAAAAAGCTGGCGCGAAAGTAACAGTTAAGTAATATTACTGACTTATTCGATATTGGCGGGTCTTTTGCATCTTGTGAGAGACCTCGCCGCTCAGTGATTTTTTGCAGAGTTTTTTACCGACAAAAAATTCGTTTCAGTTTTTCGAAAATATTTTCCGAAAATCTTCGTATTAGAAGATCCAAGAAAATGTTCTTCGGAGAAGAACCATCGTTTAGACGCTTACAATTTTTTGTTTACAGAAACTTTCTACTTTTTTAAGGAGAGGGAATGGCATTGACCCCGGTTACAGCCTCTAACCTTCGCATCCGCAAAAGCTTCGCTAAAAACAAACAAGTGATCGAGATCCCTAATTTGATCGAATTGCAGAAGAGCTCATATGAAGCGTTCTTGCAAAAAGATGTCGATCCAGATCGTCGGGGAGACCAAGGCTTAAACGGCGTATTCAAATCCGTTTTCCCAATCTCTGATTTCAACAACACAGCTTCACTCGAGTTCGTGTCGTACACGCTTGAGCCGCCTAAATACGACGTTGATGAATGTCGTCAGCGCGGAATGACGTTCGCGGCACCTATTAAGGTCACGCTACGTTTAATCGTGTTCGATGTTGATGAAGCTACCGAAGCTCGCAGCATCCGCGACGTAAAAGAACAAGAAGTGTATCTTGGCGAAATTCCTCTCATGACAGCTAACGGCTCGTTCATTATTAATGGAACAGAGCGCGTAGTTGTGAGCCAGTTGCACCGTTCACCTGGTGTGTTCTTTGATCACGATGGTGGTAAGAACAACGCTTCAGGAAAATTAATTTACTCAGCTCGCGTAATTCCATATCGCGGGTCATGGCTTGATTTCGAATTCGATCAAAAAGATTTGATCTACGTTCGTATTGATCGCCGCCGTAAGTTCCCAGTAACTATTTTACTTAAGGCTCTCGGCTATTCAGTTGAGCACCTACTACAACATTTCTATGACCTCGATAAAGTATCTGTTCGTAAGGGCAAGCTTTACCGCGATCTAGATATCGAGCGCATCGCTGGTCAGCGTGCACTTTCCGATATCATCGATCCAGCGTCTGGCGAAGTGCTTGTTAAGTCTGGTCGTCGTATCACTCGCGCTGTTGTAAAACGCGTAACTTCTTTGAACTTAAAAGAAATTGAAGTGTCGATCGAGGAGCTTGAAGGCAAAGTTATCGCTAAGCCTATCATCGACGAAGAGACCGGTGAGATCATAGCTGATGCTAACGCAGAGGTAACTCGCGACGCGATTGACCGCGCGATGGCTGCTGGCATCACTGAGTTCCACTTGATCTTCTTTGATGGTCTTTCAGTAGGTCCTTACCTCCGCAACACACTCCTTGTTGATAAAGTGAATACGGCTGAAGAGTCGTTAATCGAAATCTACAAGCGTTTGCGCCCAGGTGAGCCACCGACTCCAGAAGCATCAGACATCTTCTTTAAACGTTTATTCTTTGACCCAGAAACTTATGACTTA
>JAYSYM010000123.1:0-2100 GCA_043727635.1 Bdellovibrionales bacterium
CTTCTGATCTAACAACGTAGCCACCAGGAAAAACGCTGTTATTCTTGTTCATTTTACCTGCGACACCAGTCGTTGCATCAAAGCGGTCGGGGCGACTAGTCGCATGAAACGGCGAGCCGCCCTCACTATCCCATTTCGAAAACGCACTTCGAAACCCGTCCATCACTGTATGACAAGATTTACAACTCGTTTGAAACTTCTGATGATCACCACCAGGGAACCGGTCAATATCGCGACCAATCCACGCATCACTCACCGAAGCGTCGGCCCACTCTTCAAGTGGAATACACATAAACTCGCGGAACGTGTATTCAACTAATCGTCGGTTGGTTCCAGCGTCGGCATGCGCTCGAATAAAAGTCGCAGACGTGAGAAGTCCGGCAGGGTCTGGATTGGCCACCAAAAAATCTTCGTCTTTGTCTTCCGCGTTTTTGCGGCGACTAACAACGAACTGTCCTGGGCGGCGAACTAAAATTGAACCGATGTCTATTTTTGAATTCTCGAGATTGCGAAAGTGATCATTTGATTTAACGAACTCGGCGTCAGATTCGAGAACATTCGCTCTGCCAATCAATGACATATAAGTGTCAGGATTTCCCGCGTAATGAAAGTCTCCGGTCAAAAGTTCGCGCGCATCGCGATTATCACGAACTGTTCCGATAAACGAAGCTGCGAAGTCATTTAAGAGTAGAGTAATGGTCTCTTCGCGAGTCGACATCTTCAGCGCCATCATTTTCACAGTGGTGCTTAAAAAGCCTGGGTGTTTCGTTCCGGCTTGCGAAGCGCCAAGGCGGTTACCCATTCGAAGGGCTTCGCTTGCCTCTAATATAAGTGGGTGATCAGCAGGGACCTTTGTTCCTGACAACCGCTCAACGATCTTTTTAGCTTCGATCGAATAGATGTCGTTTGCTTGTGCCAAAGCTTGAGGAGTAAACGCAACAGTGATCAGCGCCATTAAAAGTATCTTCAATCATTGCCCCCGTAATCACTTTACGGCTGCTCGCAGGACTTCTAAACTGTTAATTTTCTAACGGTGGCGACCGCGTAGATTTCTTCTGGGTCGGCAAACTTCGGCTAAAAACTATACAAAGTGATGCACCATTAGGATGTCGTCACAATCTGAGACTTGAATTTTCAGCTATGTAGCTAGACCAAAACGAGAAATAGAAATTACGATTTTGGTAACAATTATTAGGGCACTGGCTTCAATACGATTAAACAAGCTTTAATTATTAAAGATTTTTAAGTATCTCAATTTGACTGGGTTATCGCGATTTCGTTGCATACTAATTCTTCAAAAATCTGACATTCTTTCTGTAGATTAATGGACTGAATTTTTTTTGGGTTTTTTAAGGGAGAGTTATGGCACCAATTAAAGTAGCGATCGCAGACTGCAACCAGCTTTTTAGAGCTGGCGTGAAAGCTGTTCTTTCCCAAGAAGCGAACATCGTAGTTGCTGGCGAAGCAAAAAATTGCGAAGAGCTTTATCAGCTTTTCAACGCGCCTGAAAAACCAGACGTTTTGATCATCAATCTTGCAGTTGCAGATTCGAGTTCGTTGGACTTGCTCTCAGAGCTAGTAGCTAAGTATCCCAAGGTTCCAATAGTTGCCATAGGCACTCTTTCAGAAGAAGCTTATGCAGCGAGAGTATTGAGAGCAGGTGGTGCCGCTTACCTAAAAACTGATTGTTCACCGACAGAGCTAATTGAAGCTGTTCACGTCGTTAAAAGCGGACGAATGTACTTAACTTCGAAAGCCTCAACGTCGGTGATCGAGCAACTTCAGAATCGTAATAGTCACAAGTCGTCACATTCTTGTTTGTCTGATCGCGAATATCAAATCTTCAATTTGATTTGCCAGGGAATGCCATTGGTGAAGATAGGTTTGGGCTTCGGTATTAGCGTGAAGACGGTGAGTACTTACCGCTCGCGCATTTTAAAGAAGATGAATCTGCAGAACAATGCAGAGTTGATCCAGTACGCAGTTAAGAATCAGATTGTTGAGCCGATCTCTGCCTAACGTTTCGTCAGACCTCGTCTCATTTTGAGATTCGCAGTTTGATCTGAACTTTATCAAGTTTCGAGTCGGCATAAATAATGA
>JAYSYM010000124.1:0-2100 GCA_043727635.1 Bdellovibrionales bacterium
TGAAAACTGCTGAAGCAGGTCAGATTATTCAGATGACTGAATCTGGGATTGCTTTAAGACAATGAAATCAAGGATCGTAGTTCTTCTCATCTTTGTGACTCTTCTTTGGACCATGATGCTTTCTCGAGCGGCTTTCTTGCAACTCACGCCGAACGACCGATTAAATTCACTTAAGAAACGACAGTTCGAAACTGTGGTCGCCTTGAAATCTCGTCGCGGAGATATTCTTGATCGCAAAGGTAACGAACTTGCGGTGAGCTCAGCGGCATACTCGATTTTTGCTGATCCAAAAATTCTCGAGAACAAACAGCAAGTGGCAAAAATGCTTGCGCCACTAATTGGCGTAAATCAAAAAGAAATTCTGTCAAAAATTAAGTCGAAGAAAAATCGCTTCGTTTGGCTTCAGCGAAAACTTGATCCAGCTGTTAAAGAACAAATCGCAGAAATGAAAATTCGCGGTCTTGGGTTCGTTGAAGAAACTCGCCGCATTTATCCAAATGAAACTCTACTTTCGCATGTGCTTGGCTTTACCGGATCAGACGGAAAAGGTCTCGAAGGTTTAGAAGCACAAGTGAACGCTCCGCTAGAAGGCGGGCGCGAAAATGTGACTATGGAGAAAGATGCTCGCGGACGACCGCTGATCGTCAACGGTCAACTTTTTCACCAACTCCCTGATGGTTCAGAAGTTCAGTTAACAATCGACCGTGATCTTCAATTCATGCTCGAGCGTGAGCTTGCTGATGCAGTTGTTCGTCACGAGGCTGATAATGCTGTGGGAATTATTCTCGATGCTCAAACTAGCGAAGTGTTAGCAATGGGCAACGCTCCGCTGTTTAACTCGAACAATGCAGCCAAAGTTTCTGCGTCGACTCGCCGGAATCGCGCGGTGACTGATTCATTTGAACCAGGCAGTACACTAAAAACTTTCACTATTGCAGGAGCCCTGCGAGATGGTTGGCTAGAACCAAACACTCGCATTGACTGTGAGGGTGGAAAGATGAAAGTCGGCAAGCGCACTATCCGCGAAGCCGAAAGCAACGAGAAACATCAATTCGGATTATTGACGTCAGCTGAGATTCTCGCCTTCTCGTCAAATGTCGGAACTACGAAAATTGCTTTCAAACTTGGACCAGAAAAAGTTCGCGAAACTTTTTCTGACTTTGGTTTTGGAAGAAGAAGTGAAATTGATTTACCAGGCGAAGTGCGAGGCATCATGCATGGCTTGCCTTGGAAAGAGCATCAGTTCTCAAATATCTCTTTCGGCCAAGGTATTACTGTTACTCCACTTCAAATGGCGAACGCATACGCAGCGATTGCAAACGGTGGATGGCTTCGAAAGCCATATATTGTGAAAGCTATTCGTGATGTGTCGTCGGGTGAAATCACCGAGACCGAACCAAAAACTCTCGGCCGACCGTTAACCTCTGAGCAAGCAATGAAAATGAAGTTAATGCTAATGGGTGTGACGATGAAAGAGGGCAGCGGGTACGTTGCACGTGTTCCGGGTTTCCCAGTAGCCGGAAAAACTGGTACTGCTCAAAAAGTTGATCCGAATGGGCGCGGGTACATCAAGGGCGGATACGTTTCGTCGTTTGCGGGTTTCCTTCCAGCAAACGATCCAAAGTTCGTAATTTACATTGCTGTTGATCAGCCACGTAAAGGTTATTACGGCGCAACAGTAGCGGCGCCCCTATTCTCTCGAATTGCGAAGTTCGCAGTTCGTCAATACGGATTGAATCCCGTGTTGTTCAGCGAAGAGGACATCATCAAGCGACCAACTGAAATGTCTCGCGAATTAGCTTCTCGAACAAAAGTTGAGAAGGAAGTCGAGAAACTCGCAAAGACTTCGTCGGTGAGCGGTTCAGAAAATGTATCTGTTGCCGACAATGCGTCGGTAGCTGCGAGTGTAAAAGCGGCTGCGGGAGAAGTGATCGTACCTAATCTTGATGGACTAAGCTTGCGCGAGGTGATGCTTCGCCTTCAGGGGCAAAGTGTTCCACTTAAGATTCATGGGCACGGCTTTGTGTCATCGACGCGCCCTGCAGAGGGTGTGAAGTTGAACGCAGGCGAAGAGCTTGCTGTCTTCTTAGAGCCCGCAAA
>JAYSYM010000125.1:0-6540 GCA_043727635.1 Bdellovibrionales bacterium
CGCGATCAAGCAAGAGCTTGCAAAGGTGACTTCCAATAAATCCTGCTCCACCTGTAACGAAGACTTTCATTAAACTTTTCCTCGCACAGCAACACTTAAGCGATTCATCAACGTCGGCTTATACAAGAGCTTTACCGAGGCTCGATCAAAATTATATCGAGGCTCGTGATCAAGCTCACCAACTTGAAGAATCTTTTCGATCAGCTTTAAGTAATCAGCAGCCATTCTCTTCAAAGAAAAATATTCTTCAATCGAGTCGCGACATTTTTTAGACGAAATAGAATTAATTTGCTCGTGAGCTTTCATCAAATCCCAGTAGTCGTGACAAACTACTCCGGTACCTTCGCGCACTAGCTCGGGCATACATCCATTGGCAGAAGTGATCACTGGAGTACCACAAGCCAAAGCTTCAAGCGGAGCTGCTGCGCAGGGCTCATCCCAATTAGTTGGATAAATCAGTGCACGCGCATTTGATAACAACTCAACTTTTTTTGCTTCATCAATTAAGCCATTGTAGTGAATGTTTCCGCGTGAAACTCCGCTACCACCCATGATCTCGAGTCGTACTCCCAAATCATTTGCCCAAGTGATCGCAGTTTTTACGTTCTTCACTCGCCAAGTCGTGCGCGCCAAGAAGACGTAGTAGTCTTGCTTTTGCTCAGTGTACTTGTAGCGTTGAGGATCAACGCCGTTATAAACGAAATATTTTCCGTTGTGATTGCGGCAGTGGCTCTCGCTTAAGAAGTTGGTATTTCGAAAATATTTTTCATCAGCGCTCCCATTCCCGTGAATCGTTACGACGAATGGAAGCGACGGCTTAACACCCGTTCGCTGATGACTGTGAAGAAAGTCCACGTCGCTTGGAAGCCACGACCGGGCATCTCGTTCAAGGTATCCAGATGGAAGTGCCAAAAACTCGTAATCTTTAATGTCACTTCCTGCTCGAGAAGCGATCACAACTTGGTGCCCGAGACGCGTATATTCTTGCGCGAGCGCCATCACGATACGTTCAATGCCGCCGTAGGTTTTTGGAGGTAAGACAGAATCGTGTAAAAGTGCGATTTTCATGGGAGATTTGAAATTGCCCGACTTAACCAAGGGACGCAAGTTTTAACTTGCCCGCGCTGGCAGTTTCCAGCTAGATCGAGACCACAAATGAACCTTCGAATCGCCTTTCTCCTAGCTCTAATTTTGACCAGCGGCTGCGCTACTCGCCGACTCATGACCGCTATTCCCTGCCAGGGACTTGATTGGTTCGAGATCGGCCGTCGTGATGGAGCAATTGGCAAGACTGTGAATGCACTCAATGAACACATTCAAGAGTGCACAAACGGCGAAGCTCCGAATGCGGATTTGTACCTCAACGGTCGAAACGCTGGCTTAGTCGACTTCTGTACCAACCAAACAGGTTTTGAAATTGGTCGAGCCGGAACACCCTACATGTTGGTTTGCCCCGATCATCTCGAGAAAAGCTTTTTGCCAGGATACGAGCAGGGTCAGCGAGTTTACCGCCAAGAAGAACAAGCGACGAAGAATCGTCGGAGTCTTTAGTTCGACAGCTGATCAGCTCTTACTCAAATATTTTTCAATAAGTTGTTCAGGGTTATCAGGAGTGCGCAGGTAGAAATGCGCTTTGAGAATTAATTTTTGCTCGTCTGTTAAGTCGCCATTTTTTCCGAACAAACGAATACGCTCGCGGTGGATATGATAAAAACTAATCGCACCAGCAACTGAGATATTAAAACTCTGAACAAATCCATTCATCGGAATGATCACAGTCTCGTCGGCCAACTCCTCCATCTCTTTTGAGATTCCCTCTTTTTCGTTGCCGAGGACCCACGCAACTGGCGAGGAAAAATCGATTTGCTCAATTGGTTTTGCTTTCGCATCGAGATGAGTGGCGAGAATGCGGTAACCCTTCGACTTTAAATGCGTGACACATTCTTTTGTCGATTTCCATTTCACAACATCAAGCCACTTATCGGCACCCGAGGTTATGCGATTTGATGATTTAAATTTTTCGCTAAGTTCGATGATGTGCGCCGCTTGAAAGCCCATCGCTTCGGCACTTCTTAATACGGCGCTCGTGTTTCCGCGATCATAAATGTCTTCAAGAACCGGAACGACTGCATAAGTTCGCTCTTCAACAACTTTCGCAACTCTCGCTTGGCGCTCGGGCGTGAGGAACTCACTTAAAACGTCGATCACCTGCTGAGCGTTAAGCTCTTTAGCACCGATTTTAAATTTAGTTGGATGAGGAAAGTAACCTTGCGCCATTGGCTAAAACTTATGTCTGCTTTAAGCCTTATTAGCAAGCGCCGTCAGTGCAATCTGTAACGCTTTCTCGCAAATGTACTTGCGGCCTCGCTCGGATTCGACCTTATGATTGTAGATCGGTCGCACTTCGGTGCTTGCGACCTGCTTCGCCTTATTTGCAAGCGTAACAAGCCATTTTTGTGAAGGAATATCCGCTTCAACTGTAAGTTGAAGCACGTCAAGTTGAAGCCCGTTCGATGCTGCGTTCGCTGATTTTTGCGAAGCCGATTGAACAACGAGCTCTAATTGAATTTTACTTTCGCGAAAGACCGAAAATAGTCTTTCAGAGAGCAGACCGGCGCTTGCGCAATCCTCAACCTTTAAGCTTTTAAAACCCGCAGCTACGGCTGCTTCAAAAAAACTCCTCGCAAGATCCTGCTTGTTTCGATTTACAACGTACGGACCAAGCGCCGCCTCGAGCTTTGCGAAAGCTTCCGTTGTTGAATCTGTCGCTGAACTCCAAACCTTTACTTCAACATAAGGAGCATTGGCTCGGTAACCAACACGCAAGCCAGCTTGCTTTACGATTGGCTCAGCGAGCTCAGCAATGTCGGATTCACCGCGACCCAAACAGCGCCAAATATTTAAAACTTCACGCTCGCCTAGAGGAACTAAGTTTTCGAGCTCAGCTTTGAGCGAGCTATTCCACACCGCCATGATTTCAATCGGCGGACCCGGCAGCGCAAAGATTTTAACTCCACCTCTGGAAACTGAGAATGCATTAGCTGTACCCGCAGGATTTTTATAAACTTTGGCTTGCGGCGGAAAATAACACTGCTGTCTCTGCGCATCGCGAGCAGCGACTCCTCGTGCGGCGAGGGTCTCGAGCACATGTTGCCAAGATTCTTCCTGAAACTCGAGTGTCGAGTCGATATATTTTGCGACCAACTCACGTGTGAAGTCATCACTGGTTGGTCCTAACCCGCCAGTCACAAACAAAATATCTGCTTTCGACCCTAAATCTTTAAGTGCTTCGGTAATCATTGCGCGATCGTCAGGAACCGCTCGATGCTCAACTACAGAAAAGCCCAAGTCGACAGAGAGTTGCGACAAAATAGCTGAGTTCCGATCGACTATCTGTCCATCGGTAACTTCAGTTCCTACTGCAAGAGTCGCAACTTTTAAACTCAACTGAATAACTCCAAAATCTTTTTATGACGGAAGTCGAATATAGCGTTTACATCGCCAACGACTTTCCAGCTAGCAGCGAGGTCTCCGGCCAATCCCAGAGGTAACTTAAAGACAACTCGATCGCGAATCAATGTGCCGTGACCAAGTTTTTCAAAAGTGTGCGTATGGTGCCACTTCGTATAGGGCCCACTGAGCTGAGTATCGACGAATTCTCGAGGAGGATTCCATTTCTCAATGAGAGTTCTCCATTTCAACGGCAGACCATGAAGCGACAACTGATAATCAATCAAAGTCCCTTCTTCAATCTTCTTAGTGCTCGTCTCAAGAACTTTGAAGTTCAGGAAAGGGGGAGTAAGCTCTTCCAAATTATTTGCGCTTGAGAAAAATTCAAATACTTTTTCGAGCGAATCGTTAACAAACTGTTCAGACTCAACGACTCGACTCCCATCGCTCATGCCTTTACAAAGATCTGCAAGAGCGTCGTCAAGTTTTTCAAATTGAAATTTGAAGCGTAAGTCCTGTGCTCGCGTTTTCGCTTTAGTTGAAGCAAGAATAGCTTGCGACATTTCTCCCAGAGCCAATTTCAAAGCTATCTTTGGTACCGGTAAGAACTCGATTCTTCCGAGGGCGTGCGCTAACTGCGAAGTGAGCTCTTTGTTTGTCGCCGGTTTCGGCGCAGTACCGTTAATCGGCCCGCTAACTTCGTTCTCTGTCACAAAAACAAAAAGATTTACGATGTCATTGAGATGAATCCAGCTCATATACTGCTGTCCATCACCAAGCCGACCACCAACGCCACGATGGAAGACATCAAAAAGCTTTGCGAGAGCTCCGCCATGCGCAGATAAAACAATTCCGGTACGGATAGTAGCAATCCGATGACCCGCTCTTCCAGCGAAAGAATCGGCTTCAGCTTCCCACTCTTTTACAACTCCCGATAAAAAATCTGAGCCCGGGGGCTGATCTTCACCAACGACTTTATCGCCAGTGTCTCCGTAGAGACCAATCGCTGAACCCTGCACCCAAGCTTTCAACTTCTCACCGCGCGCTTCAATGGCACGAGCCAGATTTCTCGTTCCGATGACCCGCGAATTTTTAATTTTCTCTTTTTGTTCTGCCGACCATCTTTTATCGGCCACCGACTCGCCCGACAGATGAATGACGACATCAATTTTGTCGTCTGGCTTCAGAAGTGGTGCAACGTCGAAATTTTTCCACTCGCGAACTTCGCACGGAAAAGTAAGTGTCGCTTTTGCTTTCGCAGTGTTTCGCGTGAGCGCGATAATGGAATGCCCGCGCCTGACAAGTTCTTGCCCAACCGCCTGCCCGATTAATCCTGTAGCTCCACTTAAAAGAACGTTCATAACTTCTCCTACCACACCCCACCTAAGCGAAAAAGCTTTGGAGTTTCATTGACTTACAATTTAAAGTTCACAGTGGCTTGAACTATAGATGACTTCATGCAATTATACTATTGAAAAGACTTACTATTATTAAGTCTAAGTTAGTTCATTAGCAAATGAACTACACCAGAAAGCAGGTCGTTTTATGGCAAATCTAAGCAATCAACTTCCGGAGCTCCAGGAGCTTTCAGAACAGATCGGCGAGTTTATTCACTATTGGGGCTTCAAGCGAGTCCACGGTCGAATTTGGACTCAGCTCTTCCTCTCAGACAAACCTCTCGATTCGGCTGACCTCGTTCGGCAGATGAAAATCTCAAAAGCGTTGGTGAGTATTTCTGTTCGCGAGCTTCTCGAATACGAAGTGATTACCGAAGCGGGCAAAAGTGATCGAGGAACAAACTTATACTCGGTCAATCCCGACATACTTCAAGTCATCTTGAATGTTCTGCGTGGCCGCGAGAAGCGTTTACTCAGTCGCATCGTTGGAGCACATGAGGCACTCGAAAAAGTTCCTTATGAAACGAAGATCGCAAACGATATTTCGCCTGTGCGTTTAGGCAAACTCAAGGACTTGGTTGGAGATGCCTCTTCGGCACTCGAAGGTCTCATTGCCCTTCGTAGCGTAAACTTTGCCGAGTTCAAAGATGCCTTCACCATGGATCAAATTCTCAGTTGCGCCGTCTCAGGGGCTGCTTTTGGTTCTGCGGGAGGTTCACGAGCTATTCCAGAGCAAGAGATCAGCTCGGCAAGAGCCGAAGGAGAAGTCCAATTGATCGGTCGCCCACTTCTCGCGAATTCTTAGTTTGGTAGTGGTTGTCAAAGTAGGTGGTAGGCGTTAGTTTGCGCCTACCATGTCATTTAAGAATTTGTTCCCTACAGTCATTTATCAAAACTCCCTTGCACCTAATGCTGGAGCCGGAAAACTCAACAGAGATTTGCTCCGCGAATGTTACATCTATCGCGATCTCGACGAAGCCGGTCAGGAATGGTCAGCATCTCACTACGCTGGCGGCTACACCTCGTACGCTTCAATGAACAGTCTCTTCGATAATTCTCCGACCTTTGCCGAGCTTCGCACGAAGCTCGACAAGCATGTTCGCTTGTACGCAAAGAATTTGCAGATGGATCTAGCCGGCGGCAAACTTTCGATGAGCACCTGCTGGATCAACATTATGCCCGCAAAAGTAAATCACTCTCTCCACTTGCATCCGCTGTCTGTCGTGAGCGGTACGTATTATGTTTCAACTCCAAAGGGCACGAGCGCTTTGAAGGTTGAAGACCCGCGCATGTCAAAGTTCATGGCTTCACCTCCCCGCGACGAAAAATCTCGTATCGAAAATCAACGTTATGTGAGTTTGCAGCCGCGCGCCGGCGATGTGATTTTATTCGAGAGCTGGCTTCGTCACGAAGTTTCGCCAAATTCTTCGAAACAAGACCGCGTGAGCATCTCGTTCAACTACGAGTGGGCTTAACCGCCTCGAGGTGATCGACGACCACCTCCGCTGATTTCGCGGAGAGCTCCGAATGCCAATGTTGGTAAACCAACATTCTTGCCAATATACCAACATTGATCCATCGAGCCGTCCGCGGCTCTCCGCGACTTAGCCGAATATATTCGGCCAAATCTCTGAGTGGCCAAACGACGACACAAACTTGCGGGCCGATGATGCGAGCTCGGCGCTCAGGCGTT
>JAYSYM010000126.1:0-6526 GCA_043727635.1 Bdellovibrionales bacterium
GTTAACGTGTCCTCCGCGAATCATTGCAAACGAATCAGCACTCGAGAAAAAACTAGCGCCGGGAAGAGTAGTAACAGTTTGCTTTCCGGCGTTGATGAGGTCTGGGTCGACATCAGCCTCCGCGGGAAAAGGTCCTAACCCTAAAAGACCGTTTTCACTTTGCAACATCACATTCATAGAGGGCGAAAGAAAATTAGCAACGAGAGTTGGGATGCCAATACCTAGATTTACCACAAAATTTGGTTCAATCTCTTTTGCAATTCGCTGAGCAATTTGATCGCGACTCAGTCCCGTTTTTTGCCCAGCCATTATTTTTTCACCGTTCGCTGTTCGATACGTTTCTCATAGCTAGGACCTTGAATGATTCTTTGGATGTAGATTCCCGGAGTGTGAACCTGGTCTGGATCTAGTTCGCCAACTTCAACAATCTCTTCAACTTCAGCTACAGTGATTTTGCCAGCTGTCGCAGCCATCGGATTAAAATTGCGAGCGGTCTTGCGATAGATAAGATTTCCGAATTTATCGCCTTTCCAAGCTTTTACAAAAGCGAAGTCGCCAACGATCCCACGTTCCATTACATATTTCCGACCTTCGAACTCTCGAACTTCTTTGCCTTCAGCGATAAGGGTACCTACGCCGGTTGGAGTGAAGAATGCGGGAATACCAGCACCACCAGCTCGCATGCGCTCAGCCAATGTTCCTTGTGGCGCAAACTCAAGTTCAAGCTCGCCATTTAGATATTGTTTTTCAAAAGTCGCATTTTCTCCAACGTAAGACGAGATCATCTTTTTGATTTGGCGGGTGTGCAAAAGAAGTCCGAGGCCAAAATCATCAACACCTGCGTTGTTAGAAACGCAGGTTAGATTTTTCTTTCCCGAATCTCTAAGCGCCATAATCAAATTCTCAGGGATCCCGCATAAGCCGAATCCGCCGAGAATGATCGTCATTCCGTCTTTCACTCCATCAATTGCGGAACGAGCGTCACCAAAAACTTTACCAGAGACTTTGTTCATACACGTTCTACGATTAGGGCAGTCGCTTCTCCGCCACCAATGCAAAGTGTAGCAAGACCGTAGCGTTTGTTCTGCGCCACGAGGGCGTGCACGAGGCTAGTGAGTATGCGGGCGCCACTGGCACCAATCGGGTGACCAAGAGCAACTGCTCCGCCATTTACGTTCACTTTATCGTGCGGAATATTCAGATCTTTCATCGCAACCATCGTAACAGCGGCAAATGCTTCGTTGATTTCAAATAAATCAATGTCGCTTACTTTCACGTTCGCTTTGTCGCAAACAAGTTTGATTGCGCCAAGTGGTGCAGTGGTGAACCACTTTGGGTCTTGAGCGAAAGTTGCGTGAGCAACAATTCGTGCCATTGGCTTTTTGCCGTTAGCCTTAACAAACGACTCACTAGCGAGAACGAGAGCCGCAGCACCGTCATTGATCTTGCTCGCGTTAGCTGCAGTGATTGTGCCGGCTTTATCAAACGCTGGTCGAAGGGTGGGTACTTTTGCAAAGTCAGTTTTGAAAGGCTCTTCATCTTTTTCAACTAAAGTTGGACCTTTTCGGCCTGGGACTTCTACAGCCACAATCTCTTTTGCGAAGATGCCGTCGTTTGAAGCCTTTTGTGCGCGCTTATAACTTTCAATTGCGAAAGCGTCTTGAGCCTCTCGAGTGAACTGATTTTCTTTTACGCAAAGTTCGGCAGCGCTTCCCATGTGCCAGTTATTGTAAGGATCCCAAAGCCCATCGCTGATCATCGAATCTTTAAGTTCAGTGTTACCCATGCGGAAACCGCCGCGAGATTTTTCGAGAAGGTGAGGGGCTAGAGTCATGTTTTCTTGTCCACCAGCCACTGCCACTTTGGTGTGACCGAGAGCTATTGAATCAGCAGCCAACATTACGGCTTTCAAACCCGAGCCACAGACTTTATTGATCGTCATTGCGGGAACGCTTGCCGGTACTCCAGCATAAATTGCAGCTTGGCGGGCGGGAGCTTGGCCTACACCGGCTGTTAAAACTTCACCCATAATAACTTCGCCGACCTGATCAGGGTTTACGCCGGCTCGTTCAAGCGCTGCTTTAATTGCGACAGCACCGAGTTTTGGAGCTGATATTTCAGAGTAAGCCCCTTGAAATGAACCAATTGGAGTACGAGCCGCGCTTAAAATGTAAACCTGTTCCATGTGACCTCCGGAGAGGGGATAATGGGTCATCCTCCTGCTAAAAGTCAAATCGAGGCCTTGACTGCATAGGGCTTAAAGCCCTTGACTGGGTAGCAGAATTCGATCAATTTGGCCGTTATGCAAAAGCTTAAAAAAGCCCTCAAGTCCCTTTCAAAATTTGGTAAAAAGACAACTCAGAAAGCTCTAGCTGCCAAGCCAGCGAAGAAAGCATCTGCAGTGAAGAAGAAATCGGCTCCTGCGCCAAAGAAAAAGGCGCCAGTAGCAAAAGCAGGTAAAAAAGCTGCTCCACCAAAAAAAACTACGGCTAAAGCAGCTGCTCCAACGACAGCAAAAAAGGCTGCGGCAAAAACTGCAAAGCCAGCTGCTCCGGCAGCATCAAAAGCCAAAGGCGAAAAAGCAGCAGCTAAAATTGCAAAGCCAGTTGCTCCGGCAGTCGAGAAAAAAGCCAAAGCGCCGAAAGTTGAAAAGGAAATTGAGCCTACTAACCCAGAGCCAGTAGAAGCCGCCGCTCCGCAAGAGGAAGAAGACACTGAAGTCTATTTAACTGATGCTGATGGGCGCCGATATTGCCGCGTTCGCGATTGCGATCAGTCTTCAGCAGTCGACGGCTACTGCCGATTCCATTACTTGCTTCTTTGGAAGAAGATCCAAGTTCGCAAAAAGATTCTCACAGAAGGTAAGCTTGAAAAGTACATCGAAGATCTCACAGCTCGTTACCCTGATAAATACCTCGAGATGCTGAAGAAAGACCTTCGTAACGAAAAAGATTTCCTTGGGGCGATCCAAGAACTTGAGATCGATGAATCAGCAGGCGAGAACGAATTCGAAGAGGAAGCACAAAACTACCTCGACGAAGTTCGTGGAATGTCTGGTGATAGTGGCGGCGGTGGTGGCGGCGGAGACTCGGACCGCGACGAGTACTAAGGAAACAGGCGAGTGTGATCCACTCGCCTTTTTTATTACTTCTTAACGCAAATAATTTGAGAAGAAACCGCTTTTTGCTCAGATTCCTCGTACAACAAACTTCCCTTAACTTCAGAGCCGAAACCGCTCGATAAAAGCTGTAGGTCTAATACGTTTAACGAAACGCCATACCCGTTGTCGCACTCGTTTGAGAAACTTGCGATAATGGTGCCGTCATTATTGGGAGCGAAACCTTCCATAGTGTTTTGGTCTGGGAGGTCCGCTTTAAGCGTGCTCTCATCACCTTCAACGTTATCGATTGTGAACTGAGTAACTGTGATGCCGTTAATTTCAAGCGGGCTCGCAACACTACAATTTAGATCAGTAGCACTAGCTGTTGAAGCAATAGCCACCAATGAAAAAATTCCTACTAAAATACGCATAATAGCTCCTGGTTATCGATTAATCTATCGATCAACCATTAGAGCAATAGGAAGGCCAATGCTGGCCGATTAGTTCAGGTCGAAACCGGCGCGGATTCTCTTTTGGACATTTTTAGCAAGGTCGGTATCGACAACAGCGACATCCATCGCGTCTTTAGCTTCGTCGTCGATCATTACTTCTTGTAAAAGGCCGTCGGCTGCGAGGCCTAGGATTCGGTTCGCTTCTTCCTCAAGTTCTGAATTCACCGTCGAATGCTGAAGGAAAACTGGCTGACCTTCAAAGTCGTATTGGCGCCATTGAAGCGGGAAATCTGAGTCTTCTTCGGCTTCAGCTTCAAATGCTTCTTCCATCATGCTCGCGATTGCATCGACACAGAGGTAAAGCTTATCGAACGAGTTGCCGGCTTCTTTTGAGTAGGCTGATGATGCTTCAAAGTTAACTTGCTTAAGACGGCCGTTTTCAAGGTAGCCAATACGAACGATGATTTCCTCTGGATAGATGCGCCCTTCAACAACGAATCGGCCTGCGGCAGCCTCGGTCTTGAAGTTGTCGGTAAAGACCTTGCGGACTTTATCAGCGAATTCTGTAGGTAATGCCGTCCACTTGATCGAGGTTGCTAAGCGAGGATTCATTAAATAGCTCCTAATGGCTGACTAATTGACTTCGACCGGATTTGGAACTTATAACTCCAATTCACTTTCAGAACAACGGCGAAGTGCTGGAAAAGATTTCACTTTTCCAGCTTTAGAACACTGAAAAGGATTTACGATTTTGAATCAAGACATCGGAAAAGGCCGCGGCGTTTATATCTCAACCTACGGCTGCCAAATGAACGTTAACGATACCGAGCGAATGTATTCACTCCTCGAAATGGTTAACTTTGTTCCGGTGATGAGCGCAGATCAGGCAAGCCTGATCATCATCAACTCCTGCAGCGTTCGCGAAAAGCCAGTTCACAAGGTTCGCTCTGAAGTCGGTACCTACCGCGAATTAAAGAAGAAAAACCCTAATCTTCGAATTGGGGTTGCGGGCTGTGTCGCTCAACAAGAAAAAGCGAAGCTCACTAAAGACATCCCGATGCTCGACTTCGTTATCGGCACTGATGCGATCGACATGATCCCATCAATCGTTGCACAGTCGCTCGATAATGCTAAAGAAAAAGTTGTCTCAGCTCGTTTTGAAAACGAAAAGCCATACAACATTGAAACTTTGATTCGCAATCCGGGAGTTTCGACGTTCGTAAACATCGGCAAAGGTTGCGATAACTTCTGTACGTTCTGTGTAGTGCCATTTACTCGTGGTCGCGAGCGAAGCCGACAGCTAAAAGAGCTGGTGACTGACGTTAACAAGTTAGTTGGCCGTGGAGTAAAAGAAGTAACTTTACTTGGGCAAAACGTAAACTCTTATGGCTCGGACTGCGGCGCTAACTTCGAAACACTGTTGAAAGTTCTTTGCGAAGAGACTGACATCCAGCGCATTCGGTACACGTCGCCGCATCCAAAAGATTTTAATAAAGAGCTCATTGATTTGTCTCAAAAGTATCGCTCGAAGATCATGGATTACATCCACATGCCAGCGCAGTCGGGTAACACCGAAGTCCTTGCGCGTATGAATCGAAATTATACTCGAGAGCAGTACTTAGATAAAATTCAGATGATCCGCGAAGGCATTCCGGGCGTCGCTCTTTCTACTGACTTGATCGTTGGTTTCCCTGGCGAAACTGAAGCGCAGTACGAAGACACTGTTAGCCTAATTAACGAAGTACGGTACGAGAACGTTTACGCCTTTGCTTATAGCCCGCGACCATTTACCAAAGCTGCGAAGTTCACTGATCAGCTCGACGAACCTACAAAGTTCCGTCGCTTGAGTGCGCTGTTAGATCGTCAGCGTTTGATTACTTTTGAATTAGCCAAAAAATTCGATGGAGCAACCGTCGAAGTTTTGATTGAAGAGTATAATGAAACCGAGAACAAAGTTGTCGGCCGCTCGACTCAAAATAAACTCGTTTACATCGATGCACCTCCGGCTGATCCAAAAGCTTTGATCGGTCAAACTCGCAAAGTCTTTGTGAACAAAGCTTTCCCGACTGTTTTGCGCGGGGAGCTTGTGCAGTGAAAATTAAGCCGAAGGCTCGTACCAAAAAGAGTCCTCGTAAGAGAGTAACTCTTCGGACAAAAAAATCTGCCGCAGAACCAAAATGGATAGGGCTTACTCCCTACGGAATCACCGTCCATTCTCCCAATGCGCGCCCGATTCTTTTGCTAAAAAACGAAGACGAAACCGAAACGCTTCCAGTTTGGCTTAGCCCAGTTTCAGCGGGAATGGCCTTAGCTGATCTTTCGAAAGGCGAAGTCGCTGGAGACCCACTCGCAGTGACCCGCAAAGTGATGCGCGCTTTCGGAGCTGAACTCGTTCGCTGCGATATAAACGAATTGATTGGTCATCACCAGTACGCGACTTTGCATTTCAACGGGAATCCGCAGCTCACTCGCTTGAGAGTTCGAGCTGAGGACGCTGCTGCCTTTACTCTCGGTTTAGGCGCTCCCTTTTTCAGCACTAAAGAGCACATGATGCAATGCCGTCAAATCGATGCTCAGCTCGGGGATTTCGAAAAAGCCATCTCGGTAAATCCTGAAATAGGTTCCAAGAAGCATCTCTTTATGATGTAATCTGCCATGCAAATTTCAGTACTTGGTCATACGCCTGAAATCGGCTCTGGCAGCTACATTGCCCCTTCTGCAGACATCATCGGAAAAGTTAAAATCGGTCGCGATTGTTCGATCTGGTTTAACTGTACTTTGCGTGGAGATATCGGTCCGATCACGATCGGTGACGAGACAAACATTCAAGACAACTCAGTCATTCACGGCACCTTCAACAAAGCACATGCAAAGATCGGCAATCGCGTAACCATTGGTCACTCAGTGATCATGCATGGTTGTGATATTGGCGATTTAGTTTTAGTCGGCATGGGCACTGTGATTATGGATAACG
>JAYSYM010000127.1:0-6520 GCA_043727635.1 Bdellovibrionales bacterium
AGCTCGTCGCAGAACTCGAAGCAAAGGGCACCGCCGGTGCCGTCTACAACATTACAATGCAACTTTTCCCAGTAACGAGACCAGAAACAAAACCAGAAACAAAACCAGAAACAAAACCAAATGAATCGGAGAATGAATAATGAAGAATCTAATTTTAGCGCTAGCACTTTGCTTAGTAGCCACGCCTTCTTTAGCAAGAGATGGAAACGACGGGCCGAACGCAGCTCAGGAAGCAAGATCAGCGCCTAAGATAATCGCGCAAGTATCTATCGGAGCCATGTTCGTTCCACACGATCATCCAAAGGGTGAGTCTGTGTCGGTGAAAGACAACGGCGATGTTGAACACACTTTGTATTGGTTTAACGGAAAGACAAAAGTTAAAATCATTGCGAAACTAAGCAATGCAACTCTCGCTAAACTGAAGGCAAACGTGAATGCAGTTTCAAAAGGTGAAGTTGTTGATCCAAATCCAGAACTCCCAGGTTGTATGGATGCTCCAACAACAACTTACTTAGCCAACACAAATGGCGTACTTTTGGCCATAGAACAGCGTATAGACTGCAAAGACTTCCGCAAAACGGACGCAAACGAGGCTGATGCAGCTGTTGTTAAGACCTTAAAGGCGCTCATGGATCTCGCTGAGCTTCGCGCCCCAGGAAAATACTAGTTCTAAGTAGCTAAGTTATCGGAATCTCAAGGGCCTTCGATTCGGAAAATCCGATCGAAGGTTTTTTTTCACTCTAGCGGCCCTTAATTCCTGCTCGTTATTTCAGCGTAGCTGGACGTTAATCTGTGCACTTGTGTCACCATTCAACACAATTCGGCCACCTATTCGTAGTCATCTACACATTTGTGAACAGCGGTTGCCGGGATGGCATGTTGTCCCTAATTCTTGAACGCAACAAGGAGTTATCAGATGAAAGTTCTTTCTTACTTAGTAGTAGCAATGTTCGTAGCACCAACCTTCGCAGCAGCTGAAGGCGAAGTTAAAGATACCGCACAAAAAGCCGGCCATAGCGTTAAGCAAGGTGCGAAAAAAGCTAAGAACCGAGTCAAAGAAGTGTTCTGTACTGATAGCGATCTTGAATGCAAAGCAAAGAAAGCTGCCAACCGCGTTGACGAAACAGCCGGTAAAGTTGGCGACAAAGTAGACGAGAAATTAAACTAATTTATAGAGTCCTCGAACATCGGGCACAGACGGAGATAGATCATGCACAAAATTTTGTTAGTTGAAGATAATGTAGATGCGTACAACTTAGTAAAACGAGCACTTGGAACAGCTCAACTTGAGTGGGCAAAGTCGCTTGCTGAAGCAACTCGACTTCTTCAGACTAAGCAATACGACCTGATCCTTTTGGACATCATGCTTCCAGATGGCGACGGCTACCGTCTTTGCTCAGTTCTTCAGACTAATGATCAGCTGAACAACTGCCCAGTTATCTTCTTAACTGCGAAGAACTCTACTTTAGATAAAGTAATGGGTTTCTCAGTTGGCGCAGACGACTTTATCTCTAAGCCGTTTGATCCATTAGAACTTAAAGCACGTGTTGATTCGAAACTTCGTAAGCGCGAGCGCGACATGATCGAATCAGACATGATCCGCGTTGGTGACATCGAAATCAACCGCAACACTCAGCGAGTATCAATCAATCAAAATGGAACAAGCGAGAACATCGATCTTACTCCGATCGAATTTAAGCTTCTCGTTATGTTGAGCAAAGAGCCGAACACGGTTCACACACGCGATCAGATCTTGAACCATGTTTGGGGCGAGAGCATTCACGTGTACGGCCGTTCAGTAGACACGCATATCTCTAAGCTTCGCAAAAAGCTTGGACCTAAAGCTGACTACATCGAATCGGTTCACGGTTCTGGTTACCGCTTTGCAGTTAACGAGCAGCAAGCTCCGCAAATCGACGTAAACCTCCGCGCATTGCCCGTCTAACGACGATGTATACAAGAATTCGTGCATCCTAAAATGCATGAGCAATGAGGCTACTCTGTGGAGTAGCCTTTTTTTATCTTTTCACTACATCGATATGAAGTTCGTTACGGCGCAAGAATGGCAACGTTAACGGATGATTGTATTTTGCGAGTCTCGGCGCTGACACCGGCACGTATCCCTTGTCGTGTAACCAAAGTTTCAAGTACTTCGTCAGCCTATTTTGTTTTCGTTTTCCACAGAGGCCAGCAAATTTCACTGCTGCAGTTACGTGTGGCTTCACTCTCAAAATTTGAATTTCGGAATCAAGTGGACGTGGCGCCGTCTCGGCAGTCAACTCGGCGGGCAGAATCATTGAAACTTCAAACGCAGTTACGTGCCTATCGACGTCGTGATTTTCGAGGCGCATAAGAGCGGTCAATCGAGCAGCCACATCTTCCTGAATCAGCGGCATCATCGGGTCGATTGCTTCTGAGCGAGAATTTCTGCCGAGAACATAGTTGAGCAGTCTCATGTAAGCGGTTTCGCGATTCTGGTCGCCCTCATCACTTTCGACTCTTATTCTGGCGACATGATAGGAGTGATAATGGCGAAGCTGTACGTGTTCCTCATTGATCAGGAGGTCGTAAATTACTTCGCTTCGTTCTTGAGTCCCGAAAATATAACGTAATGGTGCAAGAGCGGTCATGCTCTCTCCCCTCTGTAGAGGAGAAACCTCTCCCCTAGATAGGGAAATAGAATACTCGAGTCCGTCTCAATTTAAAATAAGCGCCGATATGCCTCAAAATTTGGTTAAAACAGCCACAGTAACAGCAACGCAGGCGCATTTTTTGGCTCAGTGTTCGAAGTTGGACACTGACGCTGCCGCTATATCAATTTTATCCGACGAAAAAGCAAAATTGTACTGGCCTGCCGCTTGCTCTAGTCTCACCTCGTAGCACGTCTGCTGAAGCTGTACGTATGTTGAAAGAGTCGATGGAGTCTTGGCGAAACGCACTCCCCCTTAGTTTCGCCAGGGCTCCAGTGACGACTCGATAAACTGGATAGTCCATATGAAAAATATAACTAGAGCACTTCTCATTTTAGCGATCATTTCATTCTCTGAATCCAGAGCCGATAATTTATTAACTTTGAATCTCATTCAGCAGCAAAAATATCTTCGCGAATCCCACACTATTGATCAGCTTCTTGAGATGGAGCAGCAAGAACTCGCAAAACTTACTCCTGCGCAGTCCACTTCGGATCGAGAAGCGATTTCCCGAAAGCAAGCCCAGAAACTTTTGAACAGTATCAGTCCCCACCCTGTGGTTGGGCAGCGCGCATACGACTCCTACAATCGTGAAGGCACCGAAATCGGTTATTGTTTTGGTCGCGCGACGTACGTTCATCTTGCACTTCTGAAAATGGGTGTGAAGAAAGATGCGATTAAGAAGATTTGGACAGTTGGCTTAACTGGCGGACAAGTAAATTGGATCTATCACGTTGCAACCGCTGTTCGAACGACAGATGGAAATTGGACCGTCATTGACAATTTTGTTGGCCGATTGATTACTGCGCAGGAGTGGGCAACACAAATGCGAGGGATGACGATCGATGGGAAAAAAGCTACTTACATAACTGATGCAAAAAAGTTCGGCCCGCAGACTGGCAAGTATACACGAGTACAACTCGGATTAGGGCTATCGCGAGAAACGGATTTTTACAAAAACTACTTTGGTGATTTGCTTAAGTGGTTCAGCAGCATTGAATCTCACAAATATTTTTCTCGTTATGGCGTAAATCAGGTGACCGGTGAAGCCCTAAAGGTTCCGGCACGCCTTCAAACATCTGAAAAGCCGCCGACAATGATGGCGCGAGCTGCGAACGCAGTTTGCCGCACACTTGGCTTTGCCGACATCTTTAGACGCTCAAATTAAGATTTTTCAGTTACCGGGAATAATTGAATGTTGAGTTGGTAAACTCTTTCGCCTTTTGAGCTTAAGCGTTTTACACCAACATCTTTATTGATTCGCTTGCGAAGCTGGCGAAGTTCAAACTTCACGTGTTCGAACTCTTCAGGCGACATCGCCAAAGTAACTGATCCAAACTCTCGATCTTTTGGTGAATCGCGGAAAAGGGATTCAATACCCAAATAGATCAGCTCTGCTTGGAGTTTGCGGATGAGATTGACCGGAATTTCTTGTCCAGCTTCTCCGCCAGCACCAGCGCCGGCACCGACGCCTTTTTCAATCACACCCGTCTCAGCGTTCTGCTTAAATTTACCGGACTCAACAAGCTTCGAAAGCGATTGCCGAATTTCTTCGACACTCGCTTTCGCTCGGAATAGCTTGTGTAAGTCCGCGGGATTGAAGTTAACACCTTTTTGATCCGCCATCGCATACAGAACCCAACCAATCCAGCTTGGGACTTTCTCCCAAGACGCTTGATCAATGAGTCCGTCTTGCAAATCGCGTTTTGCGCGAAGCTCAGAGAGTTCACGCAAAAATTTATTTCTTTCCATTGGGTCGACTGCTTGGCCGTAACGAACAAGTGCGACGAATTCTCCGGCCTCAGCTTTGTTCAGTCGGAGTGCACGAGCAAAACGAATCATCATGTCTTCAGACAAGTTTCGTTTTCCCTCGATAATGAGTTTTAAGTAATTCGGCGACTTGATATCAGCAGCGGCTGAGAAATTTGAATATGAATACGGTCGCAGAGTGGCGCCGTCAAGCGCGCGACGGTAATCGTAAACGTCTTTTAAGTACTGGCGGAAGTCAGTGTAGGTTGCGAGCACCGGTGCTTTTAGAGCGGTCTGCGAATTCTTTTGGGGATCTAAAGTTGAGAACGCCATCTGTCCGGCAGGCGGTGTAATTGGACCAGTGCCTTGGATGTTTTCTGGCATTTTTTCTCCGAGATGAAAGTCTATGTTGCGACTTTGATCGTCACACCTAGTTTTGAAGTTGGCAAATTATTTTGATGAGTTACGCGTTCTGAACTCGCCGACAGGCCTTAAGTCTAGAGCTCGTGAAGTTCTGAACTTCCGCCCAAGAAATCCGCTTCGTACTGGTGACTCTTCAACCAACGTTGCGGCTTTTTGTAATTCGGATAGTGCTTTTCAAGGAGCGCCCAAAATTTCGGCGAGTGGTCGTAATGTTTTAAATGAGCAAGTTCATGAGCAACGACGTAATCAATGACCTCGACTGGAGCGAACGACAATCGCCAGTTCAAACTCAACTGACCTTTCGAGTTGCAACTGCCCCAACGTGTCTTTTGAGATCGATAAACTACCGAAGTTGGTTTTAACTTCATCTTCTCAGAAATTTCAGTCACTCGCTCCTGCAGAACTTCGCGTCCGACTCTTTCATAGAATCTCTGAAACAACGTGCTCATCTCTGGATGTTCATCTTCAGGCTTAAACTTCGCCCAAAGATCTGGCGGAATTTCACAGATGAATTCTTTTTCGGTTTGTTTGAAGTGAAGTCGAGAAGCCTCGCCCTTTACGTAGCGTAAGACGTGGAGCTTACCCAGTAGCAAAAACTTTTCGCCATCTTTGAATGTCTTTTTCGGAAATTTCTCACGAAGCTTTTCAAACTTAGTCGTCTGCTTCTCAATCCACTTCATGTTCTTCAGTAAAAATTTATTGATATCTGCATCTGGCGTCTTTACCGAAACGCTAACACGCACTTTGCCACTTGGTTGGAGCGTTAGCGACAATCGGCCCCCGCGGCCCTTACGCAAAACTTCGACATCGTAATTGCCAACTCGAAGTGAATCGGCGCCTGCAGCATCGCTTTGCTCTACCTTAAGTTTCTTCTCGGAGTTGGCCTTCGCATCTTCACCGAACAACACCTTCGAAATGTCTTTGAACAATTTAATCTTCGACATCTGGTTATAGTCCTGATTAAGTGCGCAGATGTCATCTGATTTTGACCGTCTACAACCAGACTTAATTCTCTCAGCAATTGAAAAAGCGGGATATTTTCCAACAGGAGAATATTCGCAGTTGAATTCGTATGAAAACCGCGTGTTTGACATACGGCTCGAAGAGCATCCGAAGGCTTTCCAGCCACTCGATCGTGTAATTGCAAAGTTTTACAGGCCTAACAGATGGTCGACGGCACAAATTCAAGATGAACACGATTTTCTAAATGATCTCATCACTGAAGGTATTCCTGCAGTTGCTGCTGTGGAGCTGAAAACCGGCGGCACTTGTTTTGAAGTCGACGGCTACATCATGGCGCTTTTTCCTCGAGTAATCGGAAGAAACCCGCAAGAATTTTTACCGGGACAACTTAAACAAGTTGGTCGCACGCTCGCGCACATCCACAACGTTGGCTCGCGAAAAGTTGCGAAGTATCGACCTACACTTGGACCACAAGCTTATGGATGGGATGCGTTCAACCGTTTAGAGCGAGCAGTTTATCCTGAACTTTGGCAACGCTACGAAGAGGTTGCGACAACACTCCTGAACTATCTCGAAGATGAACTCGATCCATCATCAAACATGCGAATTCACGGCGATTGTCACAAAGGAAATCTTCTTCACTCTTCGAAAGGTGAATTTTTCTTTGTCGACTTCGATGATTTTTGTAACGGTCC
>JAYSYM010000128.1:0-6514 GCA_043727635.1 Bdellovibrionales bacterium
GTAACGAGCAACAACATGTTGAACAAGAATAAGTTTAAGTAAGCGAAGTACTTTGTTGGTCGCTCGTCGTGAGACATGTAGCCAACACTGAATAAGTGAATAAGTGTTCCAACACCCGTAATCACCAAAATCATGATCATGCTGATGCGATCAACCACAAAACCCGCAGTCAGCTTAAGGCTTGCTACGTTTAGCCAATCAAAAAACGTAACCGCTACTGTCGTTGGTTCGTGGGCACCGATAAGTTGTGCTGCAATTAAGCACGAAGCAACAAATGAGATGCCGGCCGCAACTGTCGCAATAGTTCCTGCGACCATGTAGTTGGCACTTCTCCAGCGAAAGCCGTTGATGAAGAAGCCTACGAGTGGAGCGAGGAGTAAGACTGAAATAAGTACTGTGCTGCTCATCTGCTTAACCCTTCATGTGCTCAAAGAATCGAATGTTAACTTCTTTGAACTTCTTAAAGATCGTCACCGCCAAAGCCAATCCTACAGCTGCTTCTGCGGCTGCAATTGTCATTACGAAGAAGACCATCACTTGTCCGTCAATGTTGCCTGCATATCGGCTAAACGCGATAAAGCTGATGTTGACTGCGTTTAACATGAGTTCGATCGACATTAGAATTACGATCGCGTTTCGTCGCAAGAGCACTCCGAGCATTCCTAAGACAAACATCACAGCTGAAAGAATCAGGTAGTGATTGATTCCAACGTTAAGCATCTCATTTGGCATGTGTGCCTCCGGCAATACGAGAAAGAGCTACGGCACCGATCGCGATGACCAAAAGTAAAAAGCCAATTACTTCAAAACCGAAAAGGTATTTTGTGAAGAGCGAGTGGGCCAGCGCTCTTGTCACATCGAGTGGTGCGCCATTTGCGCCAGTGAGCGGCACGGGATCTGGATTGAAGATGGCTTCTGCCGACATCATTACTGAGCCAAGAATTAATCCTAAGATCACTCCGGCCGTAACTAATTTCAAAACGCCAGAAATCAATCCTCTCGAGAACGCCTCAACTTCATGTTTCAAATCGAAGAGCATAAGCACCATGACGAACAAAACCATTACTGCGCCCGCGTAGACGATCAGCTGCACGCCCGCTACGAACCAGGCATCAAGCGTTACGAAAATACCTGAAATTCCGACCATTGCTCCCGCTAAAAACAAAGAAGCAAAAATTGGGTTTGCTGAAACAATCACACCAACGGCGCACATCAGCGAGAAGGTCGCGATAAAGTAAAATAAAAAATCGTGAAGATCTAACATCCGCTCACTGCCCTTTCTTTGGCCTACGCGTGCATTAAGTAAATCCAGATTGCTGACACAACCGTTGTGCCGAGCGCCCACGGAAGCATTGTCTTCCAACCTAGGTCCATAAGTTGATCGTATCTAAATCTTGGAAGAGTCCAGCGAACCCAAACGAATATCCAAAGGAAAATCGCCATCTTCAAAAGTAGAACTACGTGATGAGTAAGCGCAGTCAAAATACTTGGCAAATTTCCTTCGCCAACAATTCCGACCCAGAATTGCAGCACAGCTGCCGGGGTCCAAGACGGGATCGGCATCTGATATCCACCAAAGAAGAATGTCGCGAGCAAGAGTGACGACACCATCATGTGTCCATACTCACCGATGTAGAACATCAACATTTTAAATCCGCCGTACTCCGTGTGGAATCCAGCCACTAGCTCGCCTTCTGCTTCTGGTAAGTCGAAAGGGAGCCGATTGCTTTCGGCAAACGTTGCCGCGAAGAACAAAATCATCGCGAGCGGGTTATAGAAGAAGCCCCAATTTGGTAAGAACCAAATTGATTTTTCAGCTCCAAACCACATAAATGTCATTGGACCGGTTTGAGCTGCGATAATTTCTGCGAAGTTAAATGATCCGTAAAGAATCAACATGCTGACCAAAGATAGCGACAGCGCAAGCTCGTAAGAAATCATCTGCGCACTAGCGCGAAGCGCTCCGAGCAAAGAATATTTGTTCGATGATCCCCATCCCGCCATTAAAAGCGAGTACGTTCCTAATGAAGAAACTCCGAGAACGAAAACAATGCCAACACCAATTTCGAAAGTTTGAAGCGGGATATGGTATTGCTGGCCACCGACCGTTAGATCGAGAGGACTGCCGAGAGGAATTGCTCCCATCGCAAGGGCTGCAGGTACCAACGCAAAAGCAGGCGCAGCGTAGTAAAGAATCGCAACACCTTGCTTAGGCGCAAACTCTTCTTTGAATAAAAACTTTACGGCATCTGCAAGAAGTTGCATGAGGCCCAAAGGGCCAACGCGGTTTGGACCGAATCGATTTTGAATGTATGCCGAGCCTCTGCGCTCAACCCAAACAAGAATTGGTACCGCCTGAACCATCAAGAGGAAAACGACGAGTAGCTTAACTGTATTAACGACGATTAAAAAAGTATCAATTTTCATGAGCGAACCCTACTCCCACTCGAGCGCTTTAGATTTCACTTCCCAGAACAAGCCGATCACGAACAACAACACAAACACACCCATCGCTCCGAGCATGTAAAGTCCGTAGCCTTCTTTGATTGAATCAACAAAGGCGATCGCCCACGGATACATGAAAATAATTTCGATATCGAACAAGATGAACAAGATGGCCGTGAGATAAAACTTTACTGAAATTTTTGATTCGCGAGTCGCTTGGCCGGGAATTCCCGACTCGTAAGCCATATCTTTCGCTGGATTAGGTTGCTTCTTTGGGCCAAGAAGTGACGCCACAAAAAGAATGATGGCGCCGAACGCCATAACAAAAAGCGCTAGTGAAACTACTAACAACAGGCTGGTCATCAACCCTCCGATTCAACTGAGAAAAATGTACCTGTCGGTTGCTGCGATTCCAAGGAATTATAATGGGATAGACCATCGAACACAGCTAGCCGCCGCACGGCGTTTAGTTTGCAGTTTGCGATGCCCGCAAGATAGATTGTTCGACCGATGAAGATCGATCCGATAACACCTCGTTTTGAAAAAATATTTGAACGCGCCGTCGAGCGCGGACAGAAGAAGTTGCGAGTGGTCGGAACCGATTCGACTCTTGCGCTCGCGTTTTTTCTGAGCCAATCAACTTCTCCAAAATTGTGGACAAGGCCGCAGCTTGTTTTGCTTCCGACTCAACAAGATGTCGATCGTCTGCAAAGTGAGATCGAGTTCTTTGACCCCGAGCTTAAAGTTTCAGCATTGCCGAGCTTCGATGTCTCGCCCTACTCGGGCCTGTATCCAAATACGAAAATCATTTCAGCCCGCGTTCGCTGGTTAAGTGAGGCTTCTAGGCCACAGTCTCGACACGTTTTTCTTGCGTGCATTGAAGGCGTTCTCCAAAGAACTATGCCGGTTCGTGCCCTCAAAGAGACTACTCACCGCTTCAAGATCGGTGACGAGCTGCCAAGCAACGTTGCGAAATTTTTTGGCAGCCTTGGCTATCAGTCCGTGCCGGTCGTTGAAGATGAGGGGACCTTCGCTATTCGGGGCGGAATCGTCGATGTCTTTTCGGCTTATCATCCGTGTCCGATTCGTATCGAACTTTTCGGCGATCAGATTGATTCGATCCGAATGTTCGATCCCGAATCACAACGCTCACTCGAAACTTTCACAGAATTCACAATCATTCCTCCGCGCGAAGTTTTGTTTAACGACGAGACGCGAGAGCGCGCCTCAAAACAATTTCGCAAAGATGTTAGCGAACGCGACGTCGACGAAAGTGATCGCGACTCAGTTGCGCATGGCTTAGCTCAGGGCCAACTGTTTCCTGGAGTTGATTTTTTAGTTGGAGCTTTCTACGAGGAGTTCTGCTCTCCGCTCGATCATTTCAACGGAGAAGTAAACGCTTGGCTCATTAATCCGCATGAACTTGAGCGAAGCTCTGATCAATTAATTGAAACGCTAAAGACAGAGTTTGCTGATTCACCTCAACATGTGATTCGACCCCAGATCGATGAGCTCTACCGACCTTTCGACAAAATTCCTGAAGAGCACTTTGATTTGAAAGTTGAATTACTTCCGATCGACATCAGTGATGGTGTCACAGGCGGCGACGAGGTCGATGATCGCAGAGTCGAAATGCCCTCGCAAAATCTTCGTTTTCTTGCGAGTGCACAGGCCGCAACAAGCTCTCAGCCAGATGCGCTGCCAGATGTTTTAAACAAGCTCACCGCATGGCGAGCCAGCGGAAATGTTTGTTTCATCGCCGCAAGTACTAATTCTCAAGCTCAGCGCCTTAAAGTGTTTCTCGAAAAAAGTGCGTTGGTCGGAAATATTGTTTCAGAAGAAAGCTACCAGTGGAGTGAATGGTTTGAGGAGCAGAATCACGATCGCAAGATCGTACACATCATTCCCCGTTCGATCGACGACAGCATTCGGCTTGTTGAAGAGAATGTTATTTTCGTTCGAGACGAAGATTTCTTCGGAAAAAAGAATCGTCGTCGTGAGCATAAGAAAACTGGGACAATCGAAAATCGCGCAAATGCTTTGGCCTTTGCCGACTTGAAACCCGGCGATCCTATAGTTCACGTTTTACATGGCGTTGGAATTTATGAAGGTTTGAAAGTCATGCCGATCCAAGGTGTTGACTCCGAATATATTCAGCTTTCATACAAAGATGGCGACAAACTTTATCTTCCTGTTTACCGGATCCATCAGCTTTCAAAGTACGCCGCCCCGGGTGGCGCGAGAATTTTAGATAAGCTCGGTGGCACACAATGGGCGAAGACAACTTCGAAAGTGAAGAGTCGCCTTCGCGAACTTGCTCTCGACCTTCTCGAGCTTTATGCAAAACGTAGTCAGGTTACTAGGCCGCCATTTCCACAAAACGATGACGACTACGCAAGATTCGAAGCAAATTTTCCTTACGATGAGAGCAGCGATCAGCTTAAAGCGGTCGATGACATCATCGGTGATCTCACTAGCGACAAGCCCATGGATCGACTTATTTGCGGAGATGTTGGTTTCGGCAAAACTGAAGTTGCCATGCGCGGAGCCTTCAAGGCAGTGCAAGCCGGAAAACAAGTGGCAGTTCTTGCTCCAACAACTGTTCTGACTTTTCAGCACGTCGAAACTTTCGGACGACGATTTAAAAATTGGCCGATCACTATTAAAGCTCTCAATCGCTTCATTCCAAATGCTGAAGCAAAAAAGACGTTGGCTGATTTGAAAGAGGGGAAAGTTGATATTGTCATTGGCACTCATCGACTGCTCAGTAAAGACATCGGCTTTAAAGATCTCGGCCTGATGATCATCGATGAGGAACAGAAGTTTGGTGTCGCACACAAAGAGCGAATTAAAAAGATGAAGACCTCGGTCGACACACTGACTCTCTCGGCGACTCCGATTCCGAGAACTCTTAACATGAGTCTCGTGGGCATGAGAGATCTTAGTATTATTAACACAGCCCCAGTTGACAGGCTTCCTACTCGAACATTTGTAACTAAGTTCGACGAAGAAACTATTCGCAAGGCTGTCACTTCAGAAATTCAGCGTGGCGGCCAGGTCTTCTTCCTCCACAACAAAGTTCAAAGTATTTATTCGACCGCCGATGAGATTCGAAGAATTGTTCCGAATGCTCGAATCAAAGTTGGCCACGGGCAAATGGAAGAACACGAACTCGAACAAACAATGGTTGCGTTCTTTAATCACGAGATCGACGTGCTCGTTTGCACGACGATCATTGAGTCCGGAATCGACAATCCAAGAGCAAACACGATGTTTATCGATAACGCTCACCAATTTGGATTAAGTCAGCTCTATCAACTTCGCGGTCGCGTCGGCCGAAGCAAAGAGCGCGCTTATTGCTACTTACTTATTCCGGCAAACAAACGATTAGAGCCCGAAGCTCAAGAGCGACTTAAAATTATTCAAGAGAACACTGCTCTCGGTAGCGGTTTTAAAATTGCACACCACGATCTCGAGCTTCGCGGAGCAGGAAACATTATCGGTGAAGATCAGTCTGGCGAAATCGATTCGGTCGGTTACGAAATGTACCTTGAGCTTTTGGACGAAGCCGTCCGCACTGCTCGAGGCGAAGTGGTACTTGAAGCTATCGAGCCCGAAATTAATGTTCGTATCCCGGCCCTGATCCCCGACACCTATATTCCCGACTTACGAATTCGTCTGTCGTACTATCGAGCGCTCACAGAAATTGAAACACCTGATGACGTTGATCGGCTGGAAAATGAGCTTCGCGATCAGTTTGGAAAGTTGCCTGATCAGGTTTTGAATCTAATGGGCTTGATGTTGATTCGACACCAGTGTCGACAGCTTGGTGTTCGCGATCTCACGGCTGGTCCAAAGACTATCTCGCTAGCGTTCACTGACCGCACACCACTCCCGCCATCGAAAGTGATTGAGCTCACCGCGCGGGACAATAAGAAGTATTCGATCACGCCAGACAATCGTCTGATCGTGCGAATGAACAGCATTACCTGGCCTAACATCTATGACGAGTTGGTTTATCTCTACAGGCTCTGTTAACCATAGGCAGTTACGGGTTAAACTATCGATA
>JAYSYM010000129.1:0-2087 GCA_043727635.1 Bdellovibrionales bacterium
GCGTTCGTGAACAACGCGCGCGGCCCCGCCAACGAAGCTTTATTTGGGTGGAGACAGTACGCAGCAGGCGGCGCCGGTGTAAGAGGTTTTGGGCAAACAGTCGCCAACTCCCGCCGTTTCAGTCAGTGCATGGTGAAGCGAGTTTACGATTCGGTTTGCCGAGCAAACTTAAATCTTAAAACTGAAGCTGGTTTCGTTCAGCCCTTTGCAACACGTTTCGAGGAGCGTAACTACAACATCCGCGAACTCTTCGAACAGATTGCAATTCTTCCCTCATGCCTCGGCACAAAGGGGACTCCGTGAAACGTAGTACAAAAAAGTTAGCTCTTAGCTTTGCCGTAATGGTTTCAGTTTTCCCGTTCTTCACTAACTGTAGCGAACCAATGAAGGCTTTTGAAGTCACTTACCTAGCATCTGTAGGCCCGGCAGATTCAGCACTTTCGATTGCTGGAAAGTCGTCTGCAGTTAATGAGAAAGCTCTACTCTCTGCCGACCAAGTTCTAAAAAGTATGACCTCAGTCACAGGAGTTCCGATCGACGGTCAAATTACAGATGAGTACAATCGGCAACAAGACGTTCTAGCAGGAAGCTTTAACCTCGAAACAGTTACTCCGCCAATGCTGATGGGGATCACTAACCTCGCTGCAGAGTTCTGCAATAAACTCGTAGCTAGAGAAGCTGGAATTGCAGACATGGCGACGCGCAAGCAATTCAAGACAATCAATTTTACGGTTCGCCCCGAAAATCTTCAAGCGCAAGACTACACTGCCGCTGTCAATTCTCTCGCAATGTCCTTTTGGGGCCGCGAGACTACGACTGCAGAACTTGCCAACTTCGAAGAAGCACGGACTGCATTTCTCGCAGGACGCGACATGGCCCGTCCTGTGACACAGAATACAAACTCGTTGATGCTTTTAATTTGTACCGGAATGCTTTCAAGTTTTGATTCGTATACGCTGTAGCTGTAACTGTTAATGGGGGATGAAGTGAGTAAGAAAGAAAAACAAGACATTCCGATGTGGGCCCGACTGGGTCACGGAAAACCGGTAAGTCGTCGTGAATTACTCGCGTCTGGTATGATTTCATTTTCTGCGTACCTCGTTCTCCCAAGTTGGATTTCGCTAGCGGCTTCGACAGCGAATGCGCAGGCAGGTGGATGTGCGCAATCTGCGGCCGGTGGATTGATTCCGTATTTAACTTTGAATCTGGCCGGCGGAGCAGCACTCCAAGCGAATTTTGTGCCGCATGATGAAGCCGGACAACGTTTAGCAAATTACAATCGCATGGGACTGGGCAGTAGTGGCGCTAACCTTCCAATTGAAATGGAATTTGGAAACGTTCCGTTTGCGGGAAAAAAACCTGGAACAGAAATTTTGATTAGTCAGTTTCTTGCGGGTGTACGATCGCGAGCGCCAAATGCAATTGGCAGAACTGCTTTTGTTGGCGTCAACACTCGTGGTCGGGATGATTCCTCAGAAAATAAACTTTCAACTTCGGGGCTCCTCGCGCAAGCGGGCTTACAGGGAAATCTTTTGCCCTTCTTAGGTACTCAGCGAACCGGTACTGGAATTAGGCAACTTCCAGCAATCGTTAAACCCTCTTCGCCACTGATTGTCAGCAGCCTCAACTCCCTTGTCGGTTCAGTTGTGCCAGCCAGCGAACTCCCGAGTTTTTTATCGGTGCAACAACGAAGCTCACTTTTAAGTTTAATTTCAAAACTAACTAGTTCGCAGGTGCGCAAACTCTCAAGCGATACTCAAGGTACTGAAACAAAAAATTTGCTCGAGTGCGCAAATATTAAAAACGAACAAGTTAAGTCGCTTATTGATTCTGGAGCTGTGGTAATTGATCCAAGGCGTGATGCTAATGGTGCCGCACTCAACGCGCTTTGGGGTATCGACGCAAACACCGGCAGTAGTAACGATGACTTAGTGTTCGCAAGTATGACCTATAATGTGCTTCAAGGTAATGCTGGTGCCGGCGCTTTAGAAATGGGTGGGTACGACTACCACGACAACACCCGCACTACTGGTGACACGCGGGACTTTAACGCAGGCGTCGTAGTAGGCCGCGCTCTTGAAACTGCG
>JAYSYM010000130.1:0-6497 GCA_043727635.1 Bdellovibrionales bacterium
AGCGCCAAGAATCTCGGCTGTTTGAATTTGTCCACGCAGTTGTCGAAGCTTCGCGTCCCAGCCAAGGCGATACAGAATCGGCAAGAACAACAAAGTCAGTCCGATAGAAATTTTGATGACTGAGGCAGCGCCAGTTCCGCGCCAAATAATTAATAAAGAAAAACCTGTAAGAATCGAACTCGGCGCGAGAAATCCTAAAATAACTTTGCGCATGGCGCCTGTGGGCTCAGCTAGAGCAATAATCACAAGGCCTAACAGGCAAAGCATCGCTGTGCCGATTGAAATCACAAACGAATTCAAGCCAAGTTGCAACAGCTGTGAAACTGGAAGTTCACGAAATAGATCTCGGAAACCTGGTATCAGTTCAATTAGAAGACCGATCATCAGGACTGCGCTCGGAAACAAGATCAAAACTGAAAGTGATTTCACGCCTAAGAAATGAAGTTTAGCTTCACGTGAAGCAACTTCGCTTTCATTCCTTACGATGACAAAAGTTAGAATAAAAATAAAAATCGACTGAAGGCCGGCAACGATCGAGGCATCTCCCCAATTTGCGTCAACACGAATCAATTCGTAAATCAGCACTTCAATCGTCGTCGCTCGACTTCCTCCGATGATGAGAGGAATAGCAAAGCTTGTGAAGCAAAATAAAAAAACCGAGAGCCAGGTCAAAATAATTTCTTTTCTCAATACTGGAAGAATCACTTTAAACACTATCCTGCCAATTGAAGCTCCCTCCACTCGCGCCAACTCAACATAGCTTCCCACTTTTTCTGTAAGCATCATTTCAAATGTAACTGCAACTAAACCGACGTTAATCAGTGCGTGGAGCAAAACTATTCCTGAAAAACCGCTCAAAGACGGAACTAAGTTGAGCGCGGCCAAGATTACAAATAGAACAGGCACAGCACTTGGCAGCAGCACAAATAGACTAACTAACACTGAATTGCGTTTCGACTGAGGAAATAAAGTTCTGACACCGATCAGCCCAAAGCTACCCGCAATGCCCACTGCAGTTGCAATCAATGAGCTAGCAAGTGCTTGAAGAAGCGTGAAGTTAAAAGCTTCTTGAAAGTCTGAGGAAAGATCAAATCTGAAATCACTAACCAAAGCAAAATAAGAAAATAAAATTAAGTACGGTGAAACAAGAAACAAAATAATGAGAGTCGATAGTGAAAACTTTCGCATCATTAAAGCTTTAGCTCTTTCCAGCGTTCGATGAGTTCTTTTTTCTTAGCAACAAGTGGCGCGATCACATCAGGCCCCAGCACTCTTAAGTTCGGTAGCCTTTTATAATCCATCTCACTATGAGGAACCAACTTCTCATAGATGGAGTACATTACATTCTTATTCATTAAAATCCGCTGGGCCTGAGCACTTCTCAAAAATTCGAGAAAGGCCATTGCACCCTCACAGTTGACACATGTGTCTGGAATTCCAGCGAGTTCTACTTGGTAAATATGTTTTTCGCGTAAGTCAGCCGCCTGATATCGCAAATCACTTTCATTTTTCCAGTGGTAAGCAGGAGACGTAACGTACGAGTAAACAAGCTTAGCTTCACCTTTTTGAAAGAGGCCGTAAGCTGTCGACCATGACGGAGAAACCGACCTGATGTTTGGTCGAAGTTTCTTCAAAAACTCAAAAGCTTGATCCTCGCCTCTCACAGCAACTAGCCAATAAAGAAATTGCAACCCGGGCGCCGAAGTTCTTGGGTCTTGAAGACTAATTCCGTTTTTGAATCGAACGTCGAGCAAATCATTTAAGTTTTTTGGAGGAGCAATTTCTCCGGTTCGATAGATAAAAGTTAGCGGCGCCCAATCGAACGGAAGAAACTCAGGATCATCGTACGAAAAACCTTTCGACCAACTAGTTGCGTCTATTTTTCCGTGCGCCTTCCAATTAAATTTTTTTCGCGCTTCAAAAGATGTAATCGAATCTAATCCGACAACCACATCACTGGGAAAAAGCTCGAGCTTAGTTAGCAAGAGACCTGCATCTTCAGCGTCTTGATAGATGACTTCAATTCCGGTTTGTTCTTTGAATAGCTTTGCGATCTCTGGGCCCGGGCCCCATGAGGCTAAAAAAGACGAGTACGAAAGTACTTTGAGGGTTTTCGCATCGGACGTTTTATTTTTTGAAAACTGGAAAGAGAAAACGATAACAATTAACAAGATTGCAGTAGCAATGGAAGCTTTGAAGCCCTTCGGGCCGATTCCCTTCGGGCCGATTCTCACCACCAGATCCCGCGACGTCTCTTATAGAAGAAGTAATCGAAACCCAGACATCGGCCAGCACCAACCCAGCCAATCATTAGGTGAAGAACTACCAAGAATGATATTTGTACGAGGTAAAGTTGCGAACCGAGTGAAAACGAAACGAATCCGCAGTACAAAATCGCAATCAATGAAATCGGGCGAACCATATAACCTACGATATATGAAATCCCAATGATGAATTGAATCGCTAAGAATACCGTTGCAAAAACCTGCCAGTTTGGAATCAAAACAGTTTCGAGCGCGTTTTTGTACCACTCGGGCGCTGTGCTCAGCGGAAGAAAGTTCCGAATATCTTCAGCTAAGTAAGCATGTTGCAAAAATCCGCGGTGATACGTGCTCAATGCCTGATTAAAATAGAAGTAGCCTATGAAAATTCGAAGCAATGCCACAGGTATCATGTGGCCAACGTATTTGATGCTCTCAACGAAGGCGTAAATCATGACACTATCTTCTGTCCTCGAGCCAATTTACACAACGCCAATCTTGGGACAGAGTTCATTTAGAAAACAGATTTCACATTGCGGATTGCGAGCCTTACAAATTTGGCGACCATGCGTAATCAACAAGTGAGAAATTTCGATCCAATTGGGCATATCGATGATTTTTTGAAGTTCGATTTCTATTTTCTCTGGTTTTTTCTCTGGTTGGTCTTCTGGGCCTAAAGTCTGGACGAATCCTAGGCGATTTGAAAGTCGGCCGACATGTGTGTCGACAACAATCCCAGATGAAATTTTAAACCCCACTCCAAGAACGACATTCGCGGTTTTTCTTCCCACCCCCGCAAGCTTCACCAACTCCTCGACCGTTTGCGGAACTTCACTATTATGATGCTCGACTAAAGACTGTGCACAAGCCTTCAAGCTCTTTGATTTGTTTCGAAAAAAGTTAATAGATCGAATGACTTGCTCGATCTCCTCGACCTTAGCCTTAGCTAACGCTTTCGGAGTTGGAAACTGCTCAAACAAGTACGGCGTGACCATGTTCACGCGCTCATCTGTGCATTGCGCGGACAAAATTGTTGCAAGTAAAAGTTCAAATGGATTGCGGTGATGAAGGGCGCACTCGGCATTCGGGTAATAGCGCTTAAGCAGAGAGGTCACCGCATCAGCGCGAGCTTTCTTTTGGACCATCGTCTCGCGTCGCTTTTTCATCAAATTACCCTAGGCTATCGACCGACTTTCTGTCAAATTTCACCGGCCAAAAACTCTTCTCTGTTACGATAGAAGAGATGGCGCAAACGCTGTCTGGAGGAGAGTTCCATGGAAGGACCTCGTGCACCTTTTGAAAACGAACTACCAAACGTTTTCGATTTTTTAAATAAGCAATTGAGAGCCCGCGAGGGTTGGTCAATTATCAACGAGTATCCCGCCGCTTTTAGCGCGACGAATACCTCAAACATTCGCATAATCACTAACGAGAAAAACGAAGTTCTTTCTCATGCGGTGATGAGACCGATAATCGTGAAAACTCCGGTAGGACTTTTTAAAATTGCAGCTATCGGAAGCGTGGTTACTTCAGATGCTGCGCGCAACCAAGGCTTGAGTAAGCAAATATTAGAAAGCTGTCTTCAAGCAGCGCAGGCCAGTGGGTGCGACATCGCAATTCTTTGGACCAATCTTTACGACTTTTATCGAAAGCTTGGATTCGAACTTGGCGGAAGCGAAATCGCACTCGTCATCAATAACGAATTTGAAGCCAGCAATCCAAATTTAAAGATTCTCGATTCAGCAAAAATATCGGCAGATGCCCTCCACAGACTTTACTCACAGCACAATGTGAGTTCACTGCGCACGCTTGAAGAAACTGCTAAGTATCTACAAATTCCGAACACTCGCGTTTACACAGCATGGGATCAAGCCGGAGTTCTAAAAGCCTACGCGGTTGAAGGTAAGGGTGCAGACTTAAACGGATACATCCACGAATGGGGCGGCGGCGTTAGCGAGCTACTTACGTTGCTCTCTCATGTGCGCAAAGTTCAGAACCGTACTATCACGGTGATATCTCCTTCTCATTCTGAAAATTTGATTCGTCAGCTGAAAGAAAAGGGTGCGACTCAGAACGAAGGTTTCTTGGGCATGATCAAACTTCTCAATACTCCAAGCCTCTTCGGCAAAATCAAACGTCACTCTCGATCACTCGGAGTAGAGAATTTGACTCTCGAGCAACGAGATGGACAATTCGTTTTCGGAACTGGCGACAACGTTTTCAAAACAGATTCAGAAGCAGACATCGTCCGATTAATTTTTGGACCACAGAAAGCTTCGCAAATTTATAAGTTCGATAAACACACGACTGAAATCCTCGAAAAAGTTTTGCCGCTTGATCTTTGGATTTGGGGCTGGGACTCAATATGATTTCACGACCACTTCTCGTCATTCACGCGTCTCTTGCTCTCCTGTTCCCTGTGCTGCTCGCCCTGCTCATCTCCGGCTGTAAACCGAAGGAAGCAGATCTTGGGCCCCAAATCAGTGTTGAGGCAATCGAAGATGCAATTGGCGCTTCTTTTGCTGAATATGACCCGAACACAATGAAGGTCGGAGAATGGGCGCAGCTTGATCAGACTCAGGCGTTTAACGGACAAACTTATTTGTTGTCTGACATGGCTCAAAAAATCGTAATTCGCGAGGATGATACGACTGAGGCTACTTTCCGCGCCCTTGAAACTCGTCGATTCTTCGAAGACCTCAAACTGAAAAGAACTGTTGATACAGAATTTAAAGTGGTCTGGAAATTCGGCCCTGCACCAGCAACTGCAACTCAACCCGCAGATGCATCTGCCACTCAGCAGGAGGCCACTGACCTCTTCGGTGATCCAATCTACCGAATTAGTAAAGACCTCTTCCAAATGGAAGTGAGTTCGGATAGCGGCGGAGTTACCTATCACAACTTGAAGACATCCGTTGGTTATGAAGCTCCACCAACTGCGGTTGCATCGTCTGCTGATTGCGCAACTCAGTTTCCGAACTGCCAAATCAAAGTCTACACAGTAGCGTTCGACATCGTGATTCGGAACGGCGGCACAGTTGACATTTTAAAGCGAGAGTATCGGCTTAGCCCGCAGGTCCCTTATCTCAGCGCAGTTTTAAGCGAATGCTTAGCAGGAGTAGTTTCACTTGAAAATTCGCGTATCTTTGTTAAAGAATGTACGTCTGCAATGAATTTCAAGTTTGGAACAGGTTCTACACCAACACCTTAAGAGTCTTCAGTGCGCAAAATTGCCGTCGTCCTTTCAGGCTGTGGTCACAAAGAGGGAACAGAAATTACCGAGGCTGTGAGTACGCTCATTAGCCTTTCTGAACTCGGTGCTAAATATCAATGCTATGCCCCCGAAGCTCTCATGCAAGATTCAGCTCGAATCAGTCGTGGCGAAATATCTGATATTAAAAATCTGAAAGCTTCAGACTTTGATGCAATCATTTTTCCTGGCGGATTTGGCGCAGCTACGAAGCTCTCGAACTGGGCAGAAAAAGGTGCAGCTTGCACGGTGCTAGCTGATGTCGAGCGCGTGATTCGTGAATTTAACAATCAAGACAAACCCATTGGAGCAATTTGCATCGCACCTGCGGTCGTAGCGCGCGTGTTAGGGTCAAAAAATATCAACTTAACAATCGGTAATGACCCTGCAACCTCTGCCGAAATCAAAAAGACTGGCGCTCAACACGTAAACTGCCCAGTTACAGATTATATTAGCGATCGTGATCACAAGATTCTTACCACTCCCGCCTACATGTATGACGCTCAACCAAATGAAGTCTTCACTGGCATTCGTAAAATGATTCGTGAATTAGTTGAGATGGCTTAACTCCTCGACTTGATTATCGCATCGGGTTTGTCCAAAATAAGGCATGTCAAAACTACGCCTTTGTTTAATCTTCGGTGGCCAATCAGCAGAACACGCAGTTTCACTCGAATCTGCAAAAAACGTTTTCGAAGCGCTCGATCCAAAAAAGTATGAAGTTCATCTTATTGGTATCGATAAAACTGGTGCGTGGAAGTACTTTGAAGATCCGGCATTCCTTCGCAAAACTGACGTCTCAAAACCCATCGATTTAAATGAAATCAAAAATCAGGTGTTCATTGTTCCTGGCGAAAAAAATGGCCAGGCTTCGATCATCGGAATTCGCACTCCAAAAAACTACGGAACGATCGACATGATTTTTCCAATTCTTCACGGCCCTTACGGCGAAGACGGAACAATGCAGGGGTACCTACGTACTCTCG
>JAYSYM010000131.1:0-6488 GCA_043727635.1 Bdellovibrionales bacterium
GCGATGTTAGGTGGCTTGAGAGTCACAACTGTTTCGACGTGATCAGTCTGTGGAAACATGTCAAACGGGCGGGCGAACTCCATAGTCCAACCTGAGTCAGAAAAAGGTTTTAAGTCCCGCGCGAGCGTAACTGGATGACAGCTGATATAAACGAGGCAAGTTGGCTTAAGGTCCTTAAGAATTTTAATTGCTGCAGGATCACAACCGGTACGAGGCGGATCAATCAAAATCAAGTACTTTCCCGTGGGCGGATTCCATCGTTTCAGAAATTCCTCTACCTTTGCGCGCTCAAATCGAACGTTCTTACCTTGCTGTTTTGCTAAATCGTTCCCGCGCTGAACAGCAGGCGAATTTAATTCAACTCCGATCACTTTAGCAGTCGGAAAAAGGGCGGCTAAAGGAAAAGTGAAGTTGCCACTTCCAGAATAAAGATCGAGCACGGCGGCAAATTCGCATGCGGGTGAACTAGATTTTCTTACTTGCTCGAGAACCGCATGAATTAACTCAGTATTCTGCGAACTATTCACTTGCGAGAACGCTAGACTAGACTGCTCATTGGCACCCTCAACAAGCACTTCGTTTTGCAAGTTACGATAGATTTGGATTCGATCGCCGTGGACTTTTCCCTGCCGAATTTCTTCAATCTTTTTTACGAGCGGCTCTTCGGTAATCAGGCAATCTTTAACGTCGACTATGCGGTGACTACCCCGCGCGTGAAAGCCCACTCGACTAGTCAAACCGTTGCCATTTTTATCAGTCGAACTCTCGACATGAACCTGAATACGGTTTCGATAACGGAACTCTAGCGGGCTTGGAACCGTTTCTTCGAGCGTAAACTCTTTGAAACCAGAAAACTTGCGAAGTGCTTCTGCAACCAACTCGCGTTTTGCCTTAAGTTGTCCGTCGTAGTCTATGTGCTGCCAGCTGCATCCACCACAACCTTCTTTAAAGTGGATGCAGGGCGGATCAATGCGGTGCGGACTTGATTCGATGATTCGAACAAGTTTCGCTTCAGCTAAATTCTTTTTTACGAGAGTGATTTCGACTTCAACGGTTTCAAGAGGGGCGACGAGGTCGACGAATACAACAATCCCGTCTTTGCGGCCGACACCGCGGCCGCCGACAGAGAGGCGATCGATATGAAGTTCAAACCGATCGCCAACAGAAAACATTATTTATTAACGAATTCGTTTTGCGCGAAGAAAAGACCAAGTTCGCGTTTAGCAGATTCGGGAGAATCTGAGCCGTGAGCTGCGTTTTCGCCCATGCTGTCACCAAATTCTTTGCGAATTGTGCCAGCAGCCGCTTTAGCCGGATCAGTCGCGCCCATGATTTCGCGGTTACGCAAAACTGCGTTCTCACCAGATAAACACATAAGCATTACTGGGCCCGAAGTCATGAAGTCCACGAGTTCGCCAAAGAACGGACGAGCTTTGTGTTCAGCGTAGAACTCTTCGCACTTTGCGCGATCAAGCTTTACAAGTTTCGCAGCCGCAATCTTCAAACCATTTTGTTCGAACTTTGCGATGATTGGACCAATCGCATTTTTCTTAACTGCGTTTGGTTTGATAATTGAAAAAGTCATTTCCTGAGCCATTACCTATCTCCTTCATTTGGTACCCGGTTCCCTTTGGTAAAGAGTTGCGTCAATTGACGCGTCCCTTTACCAAAGGGAACCGGGTACCTTTTGTTATTTAAGTTGAGCTAATAAAGTGCGGCCCATGTCGGCGGGGCTTCGTGAAATTGCGCAGCCTGCAGCTTGCATCGCTTCGAATTTCGCTTCAGCGGTGTCGCTTCCGCCACTGATAATTGCGCCTGCGTGACCCATGCGTTTACCTTTTGGAGCGGTTGCGCCAGCGATGAAGCCAGTCACTGGTTTCTTAAATTCGCGCTTGATGTACTCAGCGGCTTCGATCTCTGCCATTCCACCGATTTCACCAATCATGATCACTGCATCTGTGTCTGGATCTTTATTGAAGAGCTCAAGCACGTCGATGAAGTTTGTTCCGTTGACCGGGTCACCACCAATGCCAACGCACGAACTCTGACCAAGACCTACTTGCGTAAGTTGGAAAACAGCTTCGTAAGTTAAAGTTCCTGAGCGAGAAACCACACCGATGCGGCCTGGTTTATGAATCGCTCCTGGCATAATTCCAATTTTACATTGGCCGGGAGTAATAACGCCTGGGCAGTTCGGACCAACAAGGCGAGTTTTCTTTCCCACCAGGTATCGCTTCACTGCAACCATATCCAAAACTGGAATACCTTCAGTGATACAAACAACTAAATCTAACTCTGCATCAACAGCTTCCATAATAGAGTCAGCTGCGAACGGGGGCGGAACATAAATCACTGATGCATTACAGCCTGTGCGCTCTTTTGCTTCGGCAACAGTGTTGAACACTGGCAGGTTAAGGTGCTTTTGGCCGCCTTTACCTGGAGTAACACCACCAACCATTTTTGTTCCGTAAGCAATTGCTTGCTCGGAGTGGAACGTACCTTGAGTACCAGTGAAGCCCTGGCAGATTACTTTTGTATTTCGATCAATCATGATTGCCATAAGATTACTGACCCTTCACTGCAGCTACGATTTTGTTAGCACCATCGGTTAAGTCATCAGCGGGAATAATGTTCAAACCACTGTCTTTCAAAATCTTTTTACCCAACTCAACGTTTGTTCCCTCAAGGCGAACAACCAAAGGAACTTTCAAGCCAACTTCTTTAGAAGCTGCGATCACACCTTCAGCGATGATGTCGCACTTCATGATTCCACCAAAGATGTTTACGAAAATACCTTTTACGTTGGGATCTTTAAGAATGATTTTGAAGGCTGCAGTTACTTTTTCTTTATTTGCGCCGCCGCCAACATCTAAGAAGTTTGCAGGATTGCCGCCGTGAATTTTAATGATGTCCATTGTCGACATCGCAAGACCCGCACCGTTTACTAAGCAGCCGATGTTGCCATCAAGTTTAATGAACGCAAGATCGTATTTCGAAGCTTCGATCTCTGAAGCCTCCTCTTCACTCAAATCGCGAAGCTCTTGAATATCTGGATGACGGAAAAGTGCGTTTGAATCGAAGTTCATCTTCCCATCGAGTGCAATCACTTCGCCTTCTGCGGTTTCAACAAGTGGATTGATCTCGGCAATCGCGCAATCAGTCGCAATGTAAGCTTTGTACAAGCCCAGCATAAACTTCGCAGCTTTCGCAGCAACTTTGTCTTCCATTCCAAGTTTGAAAGCTAACTGACGAGCTTGAAAAGGTTGGAGACCAACAGCTGGATCAACAGTTACACGGTGAATTTTTTCTGGATGCTTCTCTGCAACTTCTTCGATGTCCATTCCACCTTCGCGAGATGCCATCAGCGTCACGCGACCAGTATTGCGATCAAGCAATGCGGCTACGTAATATTCTTTTTTAATGTTGCAACCTTGCTCGATGAACACTTTGTTCACCACTTTGCCTTCAGGGCCAGTCTGGTGAGTCACTAGTGTCATTCCGAGAATTTGTTTTGTGAGTGTTGCAACTTCATCTAACGACTTCGCAAGCTTAACGCCGCCGCCTTTACCGCGACCGCCAGCGTGAATTTGAGCCTTAACAACCCATACACTTCCGCCAAGCATGCGTGCTGCTTCTTTTGCATGGTCAGGAGAGTCGACTACCTGACCTTTAAGTGTTGCTACGCCATACTTTCGAAGAATTTCTTTAGCTTGATACTCATGAATGTTCATCGTGTCCCTTTTCTAGAGAAGGTTCGAAACGCCAGTGCGTTCTTCTTCGAGTTCTTTTAATGTCAGCATCATGCGCTCTTTTGAGAATGGATCGATCTCTAGACCTTTTACGATCTCGTACTCGCCATTTTTAGTCGTGCATGGGAATCCGTAAATAACACCTTCAGGAATTCCATATGACCCGTCAGATGGAACACCCATTGTCGTCCAGTCATCAGAACCCAACCACCAATCATGCATGTGATCGATCGCTGCGTTCGCAGCCGACGCTGCAGATGATGAGCCACGAGCTTCAATGATCGCAGCACCGCGCTTACCAACAGTTGGAATGAATGCGTCTTTATTCCAAGTATCACCTTCAGCTGAACCACTACCAACGAGTTTAGTAACAGCTTGTCCATCCGCAGTTGCGAAACGGAAGTCAGGGTACATAGTCGGTGAGTGATTGCCCCAAACAGTGAGTTTCTTAAAGGTTGAAACGGGCTTACCCGTCTTTGCCGACAACTGAGCTAATGCACGGTTGTGATCTAAGCGAAGCATCGCTGTGAAGTTCTTTGCCTTCACTCGTCCAGCCTTCATTGCAGTCTTCATCGCGATGTACGCGTTGGTGTTGCACGGGTTACCAACAACGAGAACTTTTACATTTGGATTAGAGTGTTTGCCGATCGCTTCACCTTGAACGGTGAAGATCGCAGCATTTGCAGTGAGAAGATCTTTTCGTTCCATTCCGGGACCGCGCGGTCGCGCACCAACGAGTAACGCAATGTCGGTGTCTTTGAACGCAACGTTTGGATCATCTGTCGCAGTCATTCCCGAAAGCAACGGGAACGCGCAGTCATCAAGCTCCATCATTACGCCTTTTAAAGCTTTCTGAGCTTTCTCATCCGGAACTTCAAGAAGTTGCAGATGAACAGGCTGATCGGGACCAAGCATTGCTCCACTTGCGATTCGGAAAAGTAATGCGTAACCGATTTGGCCGGCAGCGCCGGTAACTGCAACACGAACTGGTGATTTCATTTTTTACCTCAAATGTGCGGTAGCACGAGATACGAGCTAATTAAGTAGAGTGAAGTTGTATAAGAAGGGGGAATTAGAATCAAGGCAGGGGCATGTTGTTTACGTTGTTTTTTTCGCGGGAAGACAGAAGCGAAGCTGTTTTTTGTTTTTATGCGCCAAGAGCGCATAAAAAAACCCCCGGTTCATCACCGAGGGTTCCCTAGAGTCAAATTTCTCTAACTCTATCGTAAGTCTAAAAGCGAACTAGCGCTTTTTAGAAGCTTTACGACGAGTAGCTTTTTTCTTAGCAGCTTTCTTCTTAGTAGCTTTTTTCTTAGCTTTTGCCATCTGTAGATCCTCCTAGGATGTTATCGCTGTTGTTAAACAAGAAGCGTTCCTGTTTAAAAGTTTAACCGCATGACTATCATCGTCAATAGAAAAAATATTCTTTAGCACCTTTTTTGCACTTTTTTGCGATTCGGAGGTGAGATTGCGGCAATTTGCATTCGTCATCACGTTGTCCGCACTCATGTTCGCCGTTCGAATCATTGTGCGCGCACATCGTGAAAACATCTTGAGTGAAAGTGTGCTGACAAAAATTGGCACCGCGTACTTTTGTGCGTTGATATTCATCAGCTACATTTGTTCATCAACGCTTTTGGTTCTGTGGTTCGCAAGTTTTGCGCCACTCATCGCGTTGATTTTATTTTTCGAGTTCGCTCGCTTTACGAGGAGGAGAGCGGTTTACAAGGCATTTAGTGAGTCGTTGAATCTCACTTTGTTGAAGATGAAATCGGGAAAATCTTTTCGACAATCATTTACTGAGGTGATCAACGAAATGCACGCGACTCACGCGCAACGAATGCGCGAGATCTTCGACATTGTGGTTTTTACGCAACAAGACAAAGCCGTTTTGCACGATCATTTTCTCACAATGATCGTTCGAGAACTGCGATTTGCAGATCAAAATCCGCACTCTGCGATCACGCGACTACAAACTTTGCGTCAGCGCATAAAAATTGAAGAAAATTTCCGACGTAGGTCCGGCCAAGCACTAAAACAGGTGCGAGCGCAGTCAATTTTGATGAGTGGCCTCTTTCTTGCTGTTATTTGTTTCGTCGTCTCAAATTTCGGATTCACACGTCACCAGCATCTCATTTTGATCTCGCTGACTTTATTTTCGTGCGGACTGTTTTGGATTCACAGCGGCGGAAAGAAGTTGAAATGGAAGGTTTAGCTCCACCACTGCAACTCGCAATCGAGATGCACTCATCACTCGCGAATGGTGAATCAATTCGTTCTGGCATCGTTCGCTTCGCTTCTGATTCGCCGATGCACGCAACCAGCGACTTTGCGCGAACAGTGCGAAGATTCTTAATTGCGTGGGATCAATCGCAAGATTGGCGTTCGATATTGAAACAAGTTGAGAGCCCTTACCGAAGATCATTGTTGGAGCTTGCAGCGCATGGATTAAGTGGACAATCGATTCAAAGCGCACTGATTGAGCTTCAGCGCGAAATTGAAGTCGCTTGCGATGAGGAGATCAAACTTCACATCGACATGTTGCCGCTAAAGATGTTGTTGCCGCTGCTCCTTTTGCAATTTCCTGCGTTCATGATGGTGCTATTTGGTCCTCTTTTGAGTCGTTTTATCGAGGAGATGTCGCGATGACGGTGATTTTTAATCTGTGGTTAGCTTTCAGTGCTCTCGCAATGACTTCGGCAACCGATGCGCAACTCAGAATCTTGTTCGAGAGCCGAA
>JAYSYM010000132.1:0-6478 GCA_043727635.1 Bdellovibrionales bacterium
CCGCATAAGCCTCGCATCGCTATCATGGAAGGCCTGACAGATCCTTTTGTCGGAAAAAACATGGGCGAGACTGCTGAGTTACTCGCAAAAGAATTTAAAATTTCGCGTGAAGAGCAAGATCGCTTTGCCTTGGGGTCTCATCAAAAAGCGGTGGCCGCAATTAAAGCTGGTCGTATGAAAGAAGAGATTACGCCTGTGTTCTTGCCACCATCTTATAAAGAAGTGATAAGTGAAGACGTAGGTCCACGAGATGGCCAATCTATGGAAGCACTCGCGAAGCTAAAACCATTCTTCGATCGAAAAAATGGAACCGTCACAGTCGCAAACTCCTGCCCAATCACTGATGGGGCTGCGATGGTACTAATGATGAGCCGTGAAAAAGCAGACAGCTTAGGTTTGAAACCAATTGCTCGCATTCGCAGTTACGCATTTGCGGGGCTGGAGCCTGAGCGAATGGGTCTGGGCCCTGTTTACGCGACACCAATTGCGCTCAAGCGTGCGGGTTTAACATTTAAAGAAATCGGTTTGATTGAACTTAACGAAGCTTTCGCTGCACAAGTCATCGCATGTACTAAAGCATTTGAGTCAGATCAGTTTGCCAAAGACAAACTCGGACTCAGTCACGCAATTGGCGCAGTAAATCCAGAAATTTTAAACGTCAATGGCGGAGCGATCGCTCTTGGTCACCCAGTTGGAGCTACTGGAACAAGACTCGTGATAACGCTGATGAAAGAAATGCAGCGACGAAAAACTCAATTCGGTTTAGCAACTCTTTGCATCGGTGGCGGCCAGGGTGGCGCAATGGTGTTGGAGCTTGAACCGTAGGTTCAGAAAATAGACCGGAACCGTAGGTTCAGAAAATAGACCGGAGCAGTGATGGAGACGTCAGCTAATAATGTTTCAGGAGATAAGATGAGCATCGAAGAGAGCGTAAAATTAGTAAGCAAAGGCGATATCGCCGTTATCGAGTGGGATCTAGTCGGCGAAAAGGTTAATAAGATGTCGACTCCGGTGATGGCGCGATTTCGGGAACTACTCGATGAAGTCAACGACTCGAACAAATACAAAGCTGTCGTGATCATTTCTCGCAAGCCGGGAATTTTTATCGCCGGTGCGGACATTGAAGAAATCAAACAACTTAAAAAACGCGAAGATATCTTAGCTGCAATTGATGGTGGCCAGTCGATCATGAACAAGATGGAAGATTTAAAAATTCCAATTATTGCGGCCATTCACGGCGCATGTCTTGGCGGCGGTTGTGAACTAGCTCTTGCTTGTGATTATCGAATAGCTACTGACGATCCATCGACTCGAATTGGTCTTCCGGAAGTAAAGCTTGGGATCATTCCTGGATTTGGCGGGTGCGTTCGTCTTCCTCGCGTAGTGGGCCTACAAGCATCGCTCGACATTATTCTTGCCGGTAAATCTGTTGATGCGGGCAAAGCTGCTCGCATTGGTTTAGTTGACCAAGTGGTTCATCCAACGATGTTAGAAGACACTGTTATGGCTTTTGCTAAGACTGTTGCAGCGGAGGGTAAGGGTAAGCGAAAAAAACGTTTTAAGCCCGCTAAGCTTGCTGACAAGATTTTAGAAACTGTTGGTCGTCCGATCGTGTTCAAGCAGGCAAAGAAAACTGTTCTGGCTCAATCACATGGTCACTATCCAGCTCCTCTCAAGGCGCTCGAAGTAGTTCGAAAAACTTATGGAGAGTCTCGCCGCGATTTAGCGATGAAGACTGAGGGCGAAGGTTTTGCTGAAGTTGCAGGGACCGACGTAAGTAAGAATTTGATCAACGTCTTCTTTATGATGGAAGCCGTAAAAAAACGCTCAGGCGTGAGCTCGGGGATTAAAGGTCGCAGCGTAAAGGCGATCGGAGTTCTGGGTGCTGGCACGATGGGTGGTGGAATTGCGTTCGTAGCTGCCGACAAAGGCATCGAAGTCCGCATGAAAGATATTAATAACGATGCACTCGCCATTGGTTATAAAGCGTCTCGAGACATTCTCGATAAAGAATTGAAGAAAAGAAAAATTACGAAATACGACCTTACTCGCAAGACCAACTTGATCAGTGGGGGATTGGATTTCGCAGGCTTTGGTCAACTTGATGTAGTTATCGAAGCGATTGTTGAAGATATGAATATTAAAAAGAAAGTCATCGCTGAGACAGCGAAGCACTGCAAAGCAGATTGCGTGATTGCAACTAACACTTCTTCACTCAGTGTTTCGGAAATGGCGAAGGGTCACCCGAACCCAGCAAACTTTGTTGGAATGCACTTCTTTAATCCGGTTCATAAAATGCCGTTGGTTGAAGTGATTCGTGGTTCGCAGTCGAGCGATGAAGCGACAGCAACGGTTTTTGAGCTCTCAAAGAAAATGGGAAAAGTACCGGTAGTTGTAAAAGATGGCCCAGGATTTTTAGTTAACCGACTTCTCATGCCTTACTTAATTGAAGCTTCTTTTTTATTAGAAGAGGGCGCTGACATTGAGAAAGTCGACAAGCTAATGGTGAAGAAGTTCGGTCTTCCGATGGGGCCTTACACTTTGATGGACGAAATCGGTATCGATGTTTGCATCAAAGTTACCAAGATTTTTAAAGAAGCATTTGGCGAGCGCATGGAAGTTCCAAAAGTTATGGACAAATTCTTAGAGCTAAAACGGTACGGCAAAAAAACCGGTCGTGGCTTTTATCTCTATGATGATAAAGGGCGACGCCAAGGTGTTGACCCTGCCATCTACACGGATTTAGGGCTCGGATCTCCCAAGCAGCCTCACTCCGACGTAGAAGTTACTCAGCGATGCATTTATCCAATGATTAACGAAGGAGCCCTTGCACTCATCGAAGAGCAAATTGTTGAAACACCTGACGAAGTTGATTTAGCAATGATTATGGGAACAGGATTCCCTCCGTTTAGAGGAGGCCTGCTTCGCTATGCCGACACAATTGGTACAGCAAAAATTACTGATGATTTAGAGGCTTACGCCGCAAAACACGGTATGCGCTTTAAACCATCTGGCCCACTTCGAACGTTGGCAAAAACCAATCGCGCCTTCTACACCTAAAGGTAGCTGCTACCAGGGGGTAGCAAGGGTGCGTTATGGTTGCTGAAACTAACAGATTAGTTCTACGTAAATTTCAGCTCGGCGATGCTGAGTTTATCCGTACTCTCGTCAACGATCCCGCTTGGATTACTAACATCGGTCAGCGAAATGTAAACACGACTGAAGACGCAGAAAACTTTCTCAAGAAATTAAGACAAAGCTACGATGATCACGGTTTCGGTTTTTATGCTGTCGTCGAAAAATCAACGTTAGCAACGGTAGGGATGTGTGGGCTCATAAAGCGCGTTGAACTTGAAGATGTGGATTTGGGTTTTGCATTTCTTCCGGAGGCTCGCGGTAAAGGCTTCGCGCACGAATCATCTCTGTCCATGATTGAGTTTGCTAGAAGCAAGGGAATTAAAAAGCTTCTTGGAATCGTCGATCCAAATAATTCTGTATCAAGCAGGCTGCTGGAAAAGCTTGGGATGAAGTTTGAGAGAAAATCAAAAGTTCGGCCAGATGAAATCGAACTCTTGATTTACGGAATGAATCTTTAAACTAGAACGCCATTCTGAAGGCGGCGTTTGAAGTCTCTAGGCTTTCAGCATTAACTTCTTTGCTGAACCAGTTAAAGAATGTCGCATGCTCAATGCCAACGCTCAAAGATGGAGTGAGGGCGTAAAGAACACCGATTCGCATAGACGGGCCGAAGGTAGTTTCGTCATCATTGTTGTCATCGATCATCGCGATTCCGAAACCTGGAGCACCGTAGAAATCCCACTCGCCTGGTCGGTAGTGAACTTTTGCTTGTGCGCCGAAAGCGATGACCTGCGGACGAATCGTCGCATTGTTGCGTTCAGCGTCTGTCAAAAGCATGAAGTATCCGCCGAAACCAGCGTCGCTTGACATTGCAGCTTCAAAATCGCCGCCGATGTTAAGTGCGCCCTGGCCGAAACCAAGATAACCAGTTGCTGAGGTACCACTCACTGATGAACTAAAATCGTTTGAAGAACGAACGCCCCCGCGTTGTGCATATGCGGAAGTGCTCACTAAAAGCATGAGCATGAGGACAGATAGAGATTTCATTTAGGACTCCTGTTTGAATAAAAAAAGGCAGAGTCGCAAGACTCTGCCCTCTGCGTTGCAATGTCATCTCGCAAGCGATTAAAAATTCACGCCGACGCGGGCAGTAAGCAGCGAAGGCAGCTTATCGTCTACTTCGCTCAACATTAGTGAGTAGCGAAGAAGCAAATCGATATCCGTTCGCTCTGTGCGCAGGAAGTTGTAACCAACACCTGCACCTACCGCAACGCCAGTTTCCGAGTTATCTGTATCTGCGTTTCGTGCACTTGCTAACGCAACATCACCTAATAAATAGGCGCGAGAAATCTGCTGACCAATCCTATCGCCCATTCCAAGTTTTGCTGCAGTTCCTAAAGCTAAGAACTGCGCTGAATCCTCACCAGAGCCAATGTTGGCATCAGCAAATACACGGGCACCTAGTTCTGGAGTTAAATTAAACGTGTAACCGCCGCTGACTCCATAAAGTACATTGTCTGACTCAAGGCCGAGTGTAAGGGCTGGTCCAGCAGTTAGATTCCACGATCCACGATTGTCGATTCCGCGCGGAGCAGTTGCCATGCTTTCGTTTACAGGAGCACTGCTTCCCTCAACTGTCGCACCCGATTGAATGTCTTCTTCGGCACGTGGGAAGTAATAGTTTTCGTTGTTAACTGAGTGATCGTTAATCGTAGTTCCCGACGTCGACGAATCGACAGTTTTGTCGAGAGTCTCCTCGCGATTCTGTTCTTCAAGAATGCCGGGCTCTTCGGTCAGAGTCGTATCCATTTCTTCAGTCGTACCGCTGTCGATACTTTCAGGTGGCTGTGAGTTGTCCATATTAGCCATCGCAGGGTACGCAGCAAATACCGTTAGCGCCGCTACCAACATTAACTTTTTCATCGAAGTCTCCTTGTGTTTTGGTTGGCGCAAGAGAAGGTCGGGCCCTTACGCATCAGTTAAGGAAACGTAACCCTAATCGGGCTTCTAGGGCTTCGAGGCAGCGTTACAAAATTATGTTGTTTTGTTTGCGGGAGTTGCGGACACACTCTGGTGTCTGCGTACTTCACACCTGTGTACGCTTTCTGTCACTGTCGCATAAGTGTCTCAGATTGAGACAGTCAACTCTGTTTAAACACTTCTAGAGCGAAAATTTCTCGGCACCACCTTTGCCCTATCAGTGTTCGACAGAAGAAATGAGGAATGGTTATGAAAGCACTATTTAAGGCAACTTTCGTTTTAGTTCTAATGGTCGCCCTTACAGGTTGCCCAGCGAACAAAAAGAAATCCGGAGCACGATTCGAAGATCGCGGCGCACGAGCAGCCGGCGTCACACAAAGACAAGCCGGAGTGGGAGTCACAACAGTTGTATATGGTGTTGATCAACAAGGACAATACCGCGATCACAACTCTTGGATGAGCTCAGTGAAGCGCTTAGTGAGTGCATCAATCGGCGAACAATATATCGGTGATGTTTCACAAGACGGAACAGGAAAAACTGGCGTGTTTTTGGGAGCAAAACTTTGCATGAACCGCTACCAATCACAAGCCGCTCCAACTCAGGCAATGGTTGTGATTCAAGTTTACGATCAATACGAAATTCCGGTTCCGATTTACCTCAACGCCGTTGCAAATGGTGGTGGTTACAATGCGAGCACTGGCCAAGTAAACGTAACTTTCGCTGACAGTTATGGTTCGATTCGCCTCAGCGGTCAGGTGTCAGGCGCAAACTTTTCGGGTTGGGTACAATTCGATACGAAACAGCGCGCAGACGGCCAAGTTGATAATTACGGTCTCGAAACTCTCGGCTCTGTGTATATGAACGCCGACCAGCTCTTCGCTTGCTATTAACGTGGTTCTGCGTCACCTTTGTGGGTGATGCAGGGTCCATTCGAATTTCAAAAACAAATCTTTGATTGCGTTGTGGGTGGAGTCTCTTCCCTCGATACGCAGCGACTAAACATCACCTCTGAAGAACAAGCTCGCTCATTTGTAACTGCATATGGTTTTGAGCTCTCAAACGAATCTGATCGCGATCAACTGTGGGCGACTCATCGTCGCGCTGTCTCAATGATACAAGAACATTTGCTTGAAGCAGGTGAGATAATGCCTGAACAGCTCACTGACCCGCAAAAGCTTCAAAGCATTGAGCGTTTACTTATGATTGCAAGCTACCGTGATGAAGGCCGGAACGACTCTGTTTCACGAGACCTACAGCGATGGTCATGTGCGATCTTGCGAGTCATGCACGTTTACGTTCACCTAAGAAACGATTTGTTTAGTGCGTTTTCAGACGAAATTCAGAATCAAATCTTAAAGCCGATACAAGAAAACATTGTCGCCGACCCTACAATTGGCTCGATCACTCTTGGCAAGAGTT
>JAYSYM010000133.1:0-6457 GCA_043727635.1 Bdellovibrionales bacterium
TCGGTGCTTGTCACCGTGCTCACGCATCAATCGATGCGCTTCCGCGCCTAATCGCGAAGAAGGGGATCGGATTTCTAGTAGCAAAGGAAATCGAATCACTTGATGCGCTTATGCAAGCGCCAGAAAAGCCGTATGTAGCAATTCTTGGCGGAGCGAAAGTTAGCGATAAAATTCCTGTAATTGAAAAGATGATGGAGCACGTTGATACGTTTATTATTGGCGGAGCAATGTCATACACGTTTTTAGCTGCAAAGGGTTTATCAGTTGGTAGCTCAAGAGTAGAAAAGGATCGCGTTCCGTTTGCGGGTGAAATGATTAAACGTTGCGAACTTCGTGGCAAAAAGCTTCTTTTGCCAGTCGATCACGTCATCGTTGAAAAGTTTGAGAGCGATAAAGCGCAAACGACGAGTGATGCAATCATTCCGAGTGGCTTCATGGGTCTCGATATCGGACCAAAAACTATTGAGCTCTATCGAAAAGAATTAAGTCGAGCAAAAACTGTTTTCTGGAATGGTCCAATGGGAGTCTTTGAGCGAGAAGCGTTTGCCAAAGGTACTTTTGGAATCGCAAAAGTTTTAAGTGAACTCGAGGGTGCAAATACTATCGTTGGCGGCGGTGACTCAGCAGCGGCAGCAGAAGCTTCTGGTTTCGCAGAAAAGTTTAGTCATATTTCTACGGGCGGGGGCGCAAGTCTTGAGTACTTACAGGGAGACAAACTTCCTGGACTAGAAGTGCTTCGTAACTTACGTCCGGGGATTACTCCGACCCTTGAAGGCTCCCCAGTAAAAGGCAGCCAGTAATGCAATTCGTAGTCGCTGCAAACTGGAAGATGTACAAGTCTCCTCGCGAAGCCGTCGAGTACTTGAAAGGTTTTTTGCCGAAGGCAGAAAATTTACCTCCAGATCGAAAAGTGATCTTCTTTGCTCCTGCGATTAATCTTTGGGTGGTTCAAGAGCTACTTCGTAACACTCAAATTGGATGGGGCGCGCAGAATTGCTATTTCGCTGAAGAGGGTGCATTCACTGGCGAAACTTCTCCAAAAGTTTTAAACGAAATCGGTGCCCCTTACACATTAGTTGGCCACAGCGAGCGGCGAACTTTGTTTGGTGAAACCGATGATCACACTGCTAAAAAAGTTCAAGCACTTCACAAGGTTGGGATTACTCCAATGCTTTGTGTGGGTGAAACACTTCAGGAACGTGAAGCCTCTAAAACAGAAGAAGTGATTCGACGTCAACTTCGCACAGGACTTTCACTTCGTGACCCAGCAAAAGAAGTCATCATTGCTTACGAACCAGTTTGGGCAATCGGAACTGGTAAAGTTGCATCGACCGCGCAAGCCGTTGAAGCACACGTTGTTCTTCGCGATGAACTCCGCAAAATCGGCGGCGAAGCTCTTGGTAATTCGCCGATCCTTTACGGCGGGAGTGTTAAGCCTGACAACGCTCCGGAATTAGCGGCTCAAAAAGAGATTAATGGGTTCCTCGTCGGAGGCGCTTCATTAAAGATCGATTCGTTCCTGGAACTCGCCACTGTCAAAAGGTAGCTGCTACCAGGTGGTAGCAATACTGCGTCACAGATGTTGCGTAAAGTTATTCGACAGTAGCGAACTGATACCCTTACTTTTTTGTGAATTTGCCGGATAAACGTCCAGCGCGAAGCCGCTATGGCCGATAGGTCTAGTGATGAATAACAAAACTCCACCTCCTCAATTTGTAAGGCGCTGTCATCACTGCGGGGAGACGAACTTTAGGCCTCATTCTCTCGAAAAAAAGATTGCGTGCTCAGGTTGCAACCGAAGCCTTGCTCCCTTCTATTTCTTCTCAGAGTTCGAAGTTCCAACTTGGAGTGATCATGAGGAGCAACAAGGTGAGGTCGATTCGCCTGTTTCGAACCTTAATCTTTTAACCGCTAAGTACGCGCGTCCGCTTTATGGATTCAGCGCCATCTGGCCAGTTGACGAGAGTTAAGCTTAAGGCTCATATTCCCAACATGAGTTCACAGTTAGAAGACCAGCTAAATGACCAGTTTAAGGCAATCACACTCGCCGACATCAAAGAAGCGCAGAAGAATATCCAGGGTTCAGTGAATCGCACTGAAGTTCAAAAAGCTCCCGAAGCTCTTTACAAAATTATCGGTGATAAAACTGAAGTCTTCTTCAAAATGGAGAATGAGCAGCTCACTGGTAGTTTCAAAATTCGCGGAGCACTTAATAAAATGGGTGCGATGACTGAAGAACAAAAACGGCACGGCGTTGTCGCGAGTTCGGCAGGCAATCACGCTCAAGGTGTCGCCCTCGGTGCAAAGAAGTTCGGAGCGAAAGCTCACATCGTCATGCCAGTCACTTCTCCAATTGTAAAAATTAATGCGACTCGCAGCTATGGGGCAGAAGTAATTCTGCACGGCGACTTCTACGACGAGGCTTATGCAAAAGCTCGCGAACTTGAAAAAGAAAAAGGTTATGTCTTCGTTCATCCGTTTGAAGATGCAAGGATCATTGCGGGCCAAGGAACAATTGGTCTCGAACTCCTCGAAGATATCAAAGATTTGGATTCTATCGTCGTACCAATCGGTGGTGGTGGACTCATCAGTGGAATCGCGACGGCTGCAAAAGAGTTGAATCCAAAAATCAAAATCTTCGGCGTTGTCTCGAATCAAGCCTCTGGTATGCGCCAAATGTTTAAAGGCATGACTCCGCAGCCTTACCCGCGAAGAATCGCAACGATTGCTGAGGGCATCGCAGTAAAAAATCCTAGCAAGCTCATGTACGACACTTACATCAAGCGTTTAGTCGACGACGTGGTTGAAGTGGACGATGAGGAAATCGCACAGGCGATCGTCTTCCTCCTCGAAAAATCAAAAACGGTCACCGAAGGGTCGGGCGCTGCAGGTTTAGCAGCAGTACTCGCGAGAAAACTTGATCTCGGAAAAAAGTCTGCCGTGCTACTTTGTGGCGGCAACATTGATTTGAATATCATTTCAAAAGTTATCGAAACTGGCTTGCGCCGAACTCACAGGCTTGCGCGCATTTCTGTAGTCGTAGATGATCTCCCGGGAAATTTACATCGTTTGACTGGAGTGATGGCCGAGAAACGCGCTAACATCTTAGAAGTGCATCACGACCGCGTATCTCCTGAACTTGGCCTTCGCGAAACCCGCATAGACGTTTTGGTTGAAACTTCGAGCGACGAACAGATCACCGCCATCGAACAGGCCCTCGCAGCCTTCGGCTACAAAGTCCAAAAATAGGAACCGGGTACCTTTAGTCTTCTTTGGGTTTGCCGTAGCCGCCGCCGCCCGCAGAGCACCAGCGAACGATAGTTCCGGCTTTGAGTTGTTCAGTGCCGGAGTTGCCGAGAGGTTTCGGTTTTCCGCCCGGCAGAGTAATTACGATCTCGGCTTCGGCGCCGTGTTCGCCGTTGTCAGCACCTTCGGGTTTAATCAATGCGCTTTGATCCCAGCGAAGTTCGGCGTCGGCGAGCAGCTCGACCGACTTTTTATAACCGAGCCCACCTTTGAAGCTACCGTTGCCTGCAGAATTAAATCTCAAGCCCCAGTCGACAACACGCACAGGATACTCCCGCTCGATCTTCTCGGGAGACTGTATTTGAAACTCATCTTGGTTCCAAGCATTTAAGGCTGACTTACCTTCGCCACTAGGACTAGCAGCGCGACCATTTGAAATCTGATCAAACAGATGAAGTTTGCCATCAGCGAAAATAAGTTCGATTGCCAGCGATGGGCCCGCTTGCTTTGCCGATTTGTGCGATGTGTTCCGCACTAAATGCTCAAATACCATATCTGCAATGACGAACACACCTTCGTTCACTCCTCTTCGAGTCGGAGAAGGGTACGCGGCATTAACACAGGTTCGTTCTGGAGTTCGCACCGTGAACGCAGAAAGAACGCCAGAGTTAATAGGCCAATTCATTCCGGTGGCTCGCATTGTCGCTGCCACGCAAGCGCCAAGACTTGTTTGCTCAGTGAGCTGAACGTTTCCTGTTCCCTCGCTGCCTGAGAAATCAAACTCAACAATTTGATCATGAACACTTACTTTAAGTTTAAGGGTAGCACCCGACGAAAGCTTTCGCGAGATGGAGTGAGTGCCTAATGGAAGCTGTCCCATGCGCCGATGAGTAGCTGTGGAACACAAGTCGAAGTATTCCTGTAGCGACGCTTTTGAAAGTGGACCTTTCGGTTGCGCAAGAATTTCTTGAAGCTGACTTCGTACTTTTTTAATTCGCGGAATTAATTCATCAATGCGCTTTATTAAATCTTTTGGGGCTAACGGGTGCTGCTTAATAGCCTGAATCAACGGAGTATTTAACTGAGTTAATGTGCCGAGTGGAGTCGGGGGAATACGAACACCCTCTTCTTCGACTGACTTCTCACCGATCCGTCCTGCGCATTGAAGGCCGACCGTTAGTAGTAAATCAGCAGGGCCGGCAGTTTTGCCGATGCCTACGACAAATGTTAAATCCGAAAGCTGGCTCCCACCTGAGAATGGGTCGTTAACGATTGCGATATCAGAATCGTTTAGCTTCATGTATTTATGCACTGTTTGCGCAACAGAAGTGAGGGTTGCAACATCAGCTGGGTTTCGCCACTTCACGTGAATCGTTGAGCCATCAGTTGTGTTGAGTGCAGCCGAATCGAAATCTTTCAACAACCCGTAAATCTGCGCATGAAAATACTGAGCAGGAGCGCTCGCTAAATGCCATCTCATGCGCCGACACCGATCTCAAATTTCAAACTCGAATCAATTTGTTTCAAATGCTTAATTACGAGAGTTGCGAGCGGCCCATGAACTCGAATCGTTTGAGTGTGAGCCAAATTTTTTAATTCGGAGGCAAGAGCGCTAACGAAAATATTCAGCGTGTCGTTTGCGACCTTTGCTCCTTCGAGACGTGTCTGATTTTGCTGTGCTTTGCTCATGGTAACTAATGCTTCTTCAATTCGTGAGCGCGACCGATCGAAGTTCGCCGTCACTAAGCCGTCGATCTCGAGCGACGGGTCATCAAGTAAAAATAAATCAAGAGCAGTGGGGCGGAGTGATTTGCCGAGCAGTAATGGGCCACTTCGCTGAAGCGCAGGCAAGTGGCGGAACTCGGGCGCATCAAAAAAGCCTGGCTCAACAATATCGTTTGGCTGCGACTCAAGAAGTACCGACCGCTTATCGAGACCAGCTAACCAGAAAATATCAAGACCGGCATAGAATGTCGGAGCGTTGTGCGTAAGCTCTTCAATCAACTTAAAGTTTAATGTTGCCGTCTTCGCAATTTCAGCGAGTTGAGATTCTAAGTCTTCAACTAAGTGTCGCCACTGGACTTGTTCAATCAGCTCGCTCCAGCGAGCCAGTTCTCCAGCATGTGTCGATTCTGAGGTAAATACTTTGAATCCTTGATCGCGGAAGTAAGAAGCGACAGCGTTTTGATTTTCTTTGTTGAGATCGGAATTTATCGAAGCGACTGCCACTTCAGATATTTTCATCAGCTTCATTTTCTCAGAGAGTAAATTGAGCTCAGCTGGATCCACTGCCTTTGAAATCTCGCCCTTCGGGCCGGTTCGCTCAGACACTCCAAAGATTGAATCATTCGTTAGTGGTAAACTTTTTTGCTCAAAAGCTTGAGCGAACAAGCCTTCAAAGCCAGAAGTCACTACTGCTGCAACTTTCTTATCTGTGAAGCGATCGGTAGGAAGCGCATCGGGTCGGTACAGCAATTCAAAATTGAGCTGGTCGAATTCGCTAAGTTTGGTTTTTTCTTTTAATCCGTCAGCCAGCGGCTTCTTTGGTAGAAACCAGCGGGCAATAGGGGTCGAGGAGTCGTACGCCTCCGCAAAAAGTTCTCCGACTCGAATGGTTAGCTGGCGCGCCATTTCTAAATCTTCTCCCAACTCTTGCTTCGGTCGATTTCAACCAATACAGTAGCGGAGATTTTTGATTCAATAACGCCTCGAATGCAAGGTTAGGTTTAATGAATTCTGTTCCTGACGTCACAATGATCGTCACGATTGATGGTCCGGCAGCGAGCGGCAAAACATCCGTTAGCCGCGAACTTGCTACCCGATTGGGGTGGCAGTGGGTATCAACCGGGGCTTTTTACCGAGGATTAGCCTATGTGGCTCAACAGCTTAACATCGACTTCACAGATGAGGGTGCTATTGCTCGATTAGTCGACAACAGCGAGTGGGAAGTGCGTATGGACCACGAAAAGACTCGCGTAATTCTCCACGGAAAAGACGTCACCAACGAAATTAATCGCGAAGAAGTGGGATCTTTAGCTTCAAAAATCAGTTCTTTTCCAAAAGTTCGGGCTGCTCTTCTTGAGGCACAGCGTCGGTGCGCGAAGGGAGTGGTCGGGCTGGTAGCAGAGGGACGAGACTGCGGGACGGTGGTTTTCCCGGTGGCTAACGTTAAATTCTTCCTCACAGCCCGTTCTGAAGATCGAGCGGCAAG
>JAYSYM010000134.1:0-2062 GCA_043727635.1 Bdellovibrionales bacterium
CTCGGGTCGCCACTCGTACTTACGAATTCAACGCCTAACATGCTCGCGATTCTTCAAGAGCGTTTGCAAATGGGCGATGGCGGATCTTCTGTTGAAAGAGCTTTAGAAGCAACGAAGCTTGCGCTCACAGAGCCGCTTGTTAGCGGCTACAACAAAGGATTTCGCCGTTTAAAGTCTGATCGTTCAGAAGGCGCGGTTCTTTCTGTTATCTATTTAACGAATGAAGATGACGAGAGCGGAAGCGCAGTCCCTGATCCGGCAGCTTTCTTTAACAACAATTCTGTAATTTCTTCTTATAGTGGTTTACCTCAGTGGGTAGTGAGCTTCGTTGGAACTATACCTGACGATCCATCATGCAGCACTGTTCCGTGGACTAAAGAAGATGGTTTAAAGTATATTGCTCTGGCTAACGAGTCTGGTGGCGGAATCTCTTCCATCTGCACCGACAACTTTGCTGAAGCACTTGCGAACATTCAAGGTCGCATCTTATCCGTCTTAACAGAGTACTACTTCCAAAAAGATCCATTAGAATCAAGCATCAAGGTTTACATCGATGGAGTACAAATTCCAAACGATCCAACAAATGGTTGGACGTACTTTGCATCACCAAAACCTAAGATACGCTTCAGTGGTTCAGCCATTCCACCAATTGGCTCGACTATTCAAGTGGATTTCAAGCCTAAGGAGCTCTAAGTGATTCGCGTACTATTGCTTTCTTTGCTACTTTTAACTCCTCATCTTTCGCAAGCGAAGGATGAGTCTGTTGAGTCGCAGCTTCGATTTAAAGAGGGCGATGAGAACGGAAACGAAATCCGCGCTCTTAAAACTGAGTTACTTGTTATGCGTGCAGAGAAGCAGGCACTTGCTCAACTCAAAAAGCTTTTAGCAAAACATAAAGGTACGCGATTAGAGCCAGAACTTCTCTCACGAGAAGCTGAGCTTTACATGCGTCGTGCACGAACAGAGCGCTTCTTTGAAATTCATAAGAACTCAGAGCAAATTCTTTCTTCTGCACCAAAACTTGTAAAAGACGCGTCGGAAGCAAAAGAAATCAGAAAAGCGATCACGATTTACGAGAGAATTCAGCGCGAATTCCCACGTTTCACTGGCATGGATTTCGTAATTTTTAACAACGCATATGCTTACCAGCAACTTGGGAACGATAAAGCTGCTGAACAACTCTATGTTCGTCTAACTACCCAGCATAATGATTCGTTTCTCGTTCCTGATAGCTACGTAGCCATCGGTGAGTTGAATTACACGCGAAAGAGCTTCTCAAACGCTCTCGAGAACTTTAAAAAAGTTCGGTCGTATCCACAGGCGCGCGTTTATCCTTACAGCATGTATAAAGCAGCTTGGTCTTACTATAATATGCAAGATGCTTCCGCTGGCCTTCGTGAATTAGAAGATGTGGTGAAGTTCGGTCGCGAAGTCGCAGCAAAGCAGCTCGACTCGAAACTTGACCTTCGTAACGAAGCGCTTCGTGACATGGCGCTATTCTACAACGACGTTATGCCACCAGAAAAAGCCGTTGCTTACCTACGTGGCCAGGCAGGGGAGCTCGATCCAGCTCCAGTAGTAATGAGACTCGTTGAACTTTACAAGCGTCACTCCAAATATAAAGAGATCGAAATTGTTTTAAGAGACGTTCTTAAAAGTCTAGCTGGCACTCCAGTCATTGCTCGCGCTCACGAAGAACTAATTTGGAATTTCGAAAACGATAAACGTCGTCCAGCAGCTGTGAAGCAGTTGGTTGATTTCGATGCTTACTGCAAAAAAGAGATAGTAGCTGCGAATAGAAAAGTCGATGGCAAAACTCCTGAGTGCTTAGAGAAAATCACAAGCACATCAAAGAAGCTTGCTAGCCGTTGGCATTTCACTTGGAAAAAGAAAACTGCAGAGCCAGATTTGGCATCTAGTGCAGAAAAAGCTTACGAGCTCTATATTAGTCACGCTTCAATCGATCGCGATGCTGATCTTCCACAGACTCGTCACCAGTACGCTGAGATCTTGTTCCAACAGAACAAATTCAGACAAGCAAGTGACCAGTACGCACTTATTC
>JAYSYM010000135.1:0-2062 GCA_043727635.1 Bdellovibrionales bacterium
TGAAGTAGCCGTCTTCAACAAAGATATCGACCCGACATGCGAGTTCTTCGTCTCTCACTTTAGTGAGATGGGTTTCTATAATTTCTTTTAGGTACGAATCGGCCGTCTTGTGTTCTGGCGGTATCGCATGCGGACCAAGATACGTTCTTACGATCCGTGGACCGCGTAGGTATCCCGAAGCTCGAAGAATCTTCATTTCATCTTTTAGCGTAAGCCCGTAGCCGCTCTTCGCCTCAAGAGTCGTTACACCTTGTCGAACGAAGTCATTAGCGCGAGCTTGAGCAACGTACGCAAGCTCTTCTTCCGAAGTCTCACGAGTCGGCTGAATGGTGTTAAGAATCCCTCCGCCTTGCTTTGCGATCTCTTGGTAGCTCTGCCCCAGGTTTCGCCATTCGAACTCGTCGGCGCGATCGCCCGCGAACGCTAAGTGCGTATGAGACTCAACAAACGACGGCATTACGTGTGCTCCGCCGAGACTTACTTCTTTTATTTTAACTTTGGCGTACTCTTTCGGAATCTTCTTTTGTTCGCCAACCCATACGATCTTTCCACCTTGTTCGATCATGGCTGCTCGACTTAGGGCCGACATATCTTCGTTAACGATGTTTCGCCCTGCTTTCGCAGAAGCATCTTCCAAAGTTAAAAGTTGTCCAATATCGCGGAACAGAGTTCCCGAAAATTTGGGTTTGGCCGGCTGACGTTTGATTTTTGAAGATTTCTTTTTACGCATATGGGGAATCCTAGGCCAGCATGTCGCATTCGTCACTTATCGATTCAGTGATTTACATGGCTCGTCGCTTCCTCGCCTTGAATACTTCCGCGTTTAAGGTCAAATGGGTGAGTGAGCAAAGCAGAGAGCAAACGGATACTAGTGATTGGATGGAAAGAATGGATTACCATTCCTCAACTCCATATCCCATTTATCAAAACAAAAATCGATACCGGTGCTCGCACATCTTCTTTGCATTCCTTTGATCTGAAAGTTTCAACTGAGCGCGGGCAAAAACGAGCGCACTTTAAAGTGCACCCGGTGCAAGGGCGAAACGACATTGTCGTTAATTGCAGCGCCGATGTTGTGGACTACCGCTACGTCACTGATTCTGGCGGACATAAAGAAAAGCGATATGTGATCATAACTCCAATCGTCCTTGATGGAATCCGTTGGGAAGTTGAGCTTACACTTGCGAATCGCGAGACGATGTCGTTTCGAATGCTCTTAGGTCGTTCAGCAATGAAGAACATTCTTATTGAACCTGGTCACTCGTACATGCTCGGCAAACCAAAAGGCGTCTTAAAGGCTTATAAGGCTAGGAACTTGAAGAAATGAAGATCGGAATTCTCTCTCGACAGCGCAAGCTTTACTCAACTAGTCGCCTGGTAGAAGCCGCCGAACAACGTGGCCATCAAGTTCGAGTCATCGATCCACTTCGGTGCTACATGAATATCACAGCACACAATCCGACGATTCACTTTAAAGGCGAGCCACTTACCGGGTTCGACGCGATCATTCCTCGGATCGGAGCATCGATCACATTTTACGGACTTGCCGTCGTTCGACAGTTCGAAATGATGGGCGTGTATTGCTTAAATGAATCTGTCGCCATCGCGCGCTCACGCGACAAACTTCGTTCTATGCAGTTGCTTTCGCGAAAAGGTATCGGTCTTCCGGTAACAGGCTTTGCGCATTCCCCTGACGATAAATCTAGTTTGGTTGATTTGATCGGCCCACCTCCATTTATTATAAAGCTTCTTGAAGGCACGCAAGGAATGGGCGTTGTACTTGCAGAAACGAAAAAGGCATCTGAATCAGTTATTGATGCGTTCAGAAACTTAAAAGCTTATTTTCTCGTTCAAGAGTACATCGGAGAATCTGCTGGTTCAGACATTCGCTGTTTTGTTGTCGATGGCAAAGTGATCGCTGCGATGATGAGAACTGCGAAAGAAGGCGAATTCAGATCTAATTTACATCGCGGCGGCAAAGCAACACTTGTGAAGCTCACTCCAGAAGAGAGATCAATCGCGGCGCGCGCTGCGAAAGTTATGGGATTAAACGTTGCGGGTG
>JAYSYM010000136.1:0-2061 GCA_043727635.1 Bdellovibrionales bacterium
ACCTCCGACACGCGATTTCCCTCTACTTTCAAACCGTTAGAAGACTCTGCGTCGACAAGAAAGAAGCCGTGGTCCCGCTCTTCAATACTGGCGTGTCGGCTAGAGATCTTCGCGTCACGAATAATGATGTCTGTGCCCTTACGGCCAATAGAGGCGCCGTCGCGGATTTCGAATCGCGAACCTTGGCGGTCTCCAGATGTAACTTCGAAGAATAATTTCATAATTTCGAGTCCTTAGCTAATATCATAACAGCCTCATTATCCTAGGAAAAGACCAGCGCAAGTCTTGTCGAGCCCTACCTGCTGTGCTAAACCCTTCCTTCAATACACATCCTTGCTCCCGGAAAGGCCGTTATGGTTTTGGGGGGCTGGCAAACCGAAAGGAAAGTTATGCAACTCGAAAAGCGCACGCAATTGCGTCCGTACGAAGCTGTTATCATGATGCACCCGGATTCTACTGAAGACGACCAAAAGGCTCTCTTCAAAAAGAACGCGGCGATCGTAAAAGATTTCAAAGGCACAGTTAACCATGTCGACACTTGGGGTAAGCGAAGTCTCGCAAACCACATCGAAGGCATGAAAAAAGCAGTTTATTTCCACGCAACTTTCGAAGCGGAGCCTTCTGCAGTTGCAGAGCTTGAGCGCACAATGCGAATCAACGATAAAGTTGTTCGCTTCATGCACACTCGTCTTGCTGACGGAACTAACCTTGTTGATTTCGTAGAAGGCTTCAAAAAAGCTTTAGCTGACTCTGCTCTTCGTGAGCGTGAGCGCGAAGCAAAATTCCAAGCACGCAAAGCTGCTATGCGCGGCGGTGGCCGTGATGGTGGTGGTCGCGGTCGTCGTGACGACTTCGGCGGCGATGAAGGTGGAGACGAAGGCGGAGGCGGTCGCGGTGGTCGCGGCGGCGGACGTGGTGGTTTCGGTGGTGGCGATGACGAAGGCGGCGAGGCTTAGTGAACACTCGCCTTAAATACATATTGCTATTGATGACGAGCACTTTGATGACGTTACTAACGATCGTCTTAGGTGCTCTTCCGTTGCGATTATTGCGAGTGAATTATAGCGCAGTTATGTATTGGGCTGGTTGTTCTGCAGTAGCAGTAGCATTGTTCGCAAGTGGCCAAGTTTTAATGGCTGCAGCCTTTGCAACACTCACTGTCTTAATCGGTATTTATTCTGAAGCCGAAAAACAATACTCAAATACTTTTGCCGCAGGTTCGGTTGCTGTCTTGGCGACGTCAGGATTAGTAACTGCAGCGGTGGCAATTTGGTCTGAGGTTACTAAAACAAATTTGATCCAGGCGGTTAAGCAAGTAGCTGCAGCCATTACAGCTCGAGCGGTGGAGATGAATCCGCAACTCGAAGTAAAGTCTGATGTTCTTGCGTGGCAGGCGCCATCGTTCGTCGTTGTAATTTTGATTCTCGCACTCGGTGCTGCCTTGATGTGGGAGCGCCGCGGACGACGTTGGTTTGCACTTGCTGAAGCTGTGACGAAACCATCTGCGTTGCTCGCGTTTCACGTTCCAGCGGCGTTCGTATGGATTGCAATTGCGGCTGCTGCAGCGGCATTCGTTCAGCACAGCACGAGCTGGGCCCAAGTTTTAGGTTTGAATGTTTTAAATATCGTAGCGGCGATTTACTTTCTTCAGGGAATGGCAGTGATCGGCAATGTGTTCCAGACATTTAAGGTTTCGCCATTTTGGCAAACGCTTTGGTACATCATGCTGTTCTTGCAACTATTCCCGATCGTTGCATTTGTTGGCTTTGCTGATTTTTGGTTTGAGTTCCGTGAGCGACTTAAGAAAAAGAAGTCTCCGGAAGTAAAAAAAGAATTTAAAGGGTTTTAATTTTAAGTCACATCCAAGACGTGTGACTCCATTTGAAAAAGCTAGCGCGGTCTTGGCAAGCGCAGCAGAACAGGAAAAAGTGAAAGTCATTTTGCAAAAAGACGTAAAGAATTTAGGAAAAGTTGGCGACCTAGTGAGCGTATCAACAGGTTTCGCACGCAACTTCTTATTCCCACGCGCGCTAGCAGCAGAAGCTACTGAGCATCGTGTAA
>JAYSYM010000137.1:0-6439 GCA_043727635.1 Bdellovibrionales bacterium
AGCAAAAATTGTTGAAGAGCTAAACGCAACTGGCGATTGCAGCGACTGCTTTACGACTTACTAGGGAAAAGTTGGAGGTGGTAAACGGACTTGAACCGCTGTAGCACGCTTTGCAGGCGTGTGCCTAGCCACTCGGCCATACCACCAACTGAGTGAGAACTAAGAGTAGTAGCAGCCCAGTTTTTAAAGTGCAATTGGATTTCGGTTTCTGAGCCTAAATAATGTGCGTCTAAATGCTTAAATTAACTGATTTTTTAGTCATTCCGTTGTTAGCATGAGGACATGATTACGAAAGTCGTTGAGCGACCAGGGCAATTCCAGTGGATCGATGTCACCGATCCAACTCGCACCGAGTTAGAGCAAATCGCTCAAGACTACGGTCTCCATTCAACTTCCGTTAAAGATTGTCTCGACCCTGAGCACTTACCAAAATACGAACGCATCGATGATCTGCATTTTATAATTTTACGAAGCTTCGATGAGCAGTGTTCATTAGACGGTGACACGGTTCAGGAGCTAACGCGAAAGCTTGCGATTTTTTACACCGACAAATTCGTCATTACCATTCACCGAACGGCTCATTCTTACTTGGAAAAAATCAAAGAGCGTTGGGTGGAACATCACATTAAAACTTCTGAAGCTCCTGCGAGTTACATCGTCTACGACATTTTTACTGAAGTGTTTAAGTCGTACGACAAGCCAATTGATCACGCGTTGAACGCGTTGGAAAAACTCGAGATGGCAGTCTTCGATGCTCCGGGCACTAAGCCATTTGATATTGAGCAAGCGTACTACCTAAAGCGCCAGGCTTCGGTATTCAAGCGGATCATTCGTGCTTCTGCTGATCAACTTCCGAGGTTAATGACTCATTTGCGAGTCGGAGCTCCGCAGTTTCAGGATTTACGGGAGCAGACGGACTCATTGTTCTTCTACTCGGATGAGCTGACTGAAAGTATCAATGCGCTATTGAACCTTCATATTTCATTCTCTGCTCAGCGAACGAACGAAGCTTCACGACATACAAATGAGGTTGTGCGAGTTCTCACGGTCTTCTCTCTATTTATGCTGCCGCTGAACGTAATCGCAGGCATTTACGGCATGAACTTTCAGTTCATGCCTGAGCTGAACTCGCCATGGGGCTATCCCGCCGTGTTGTTGTTTATGGTTGCAACTGAAGTCGCAATTTACGTTTGGTTTAAACGTAAGGGTTGGCTACATCGTAACCAGACAACCTTGAAAAGCGCTAATTCGAACGGTCGCATTGGCCTTTGACAGCTAACATCGAAGGCTCTACGTAGGTTGCGCGATCAAAGAAGCCGAACACAAACAGGCCTAATGCGAATCCTGTGATTACGTCCCACCAGTAGTGTTGTTTGGTTGCCATCGTGGAGTAGGCGATTAACAGAGCCCAGACGATAGCGGGCCAGGTGTACCAAGTACGTTCGCGAACTAATGTACTAGCTGCAATTGTCGTCATTGCGATGTGCATACTCGGCGCGCAGTTGAGTGGCGCATCTGTTAGGCGAATCATTGAAAGCATCCAACCAGATAGCGATGTCGTATCAATGAGCGGGTGGAGGTCGCGATCAATAATAGTCGGGAACAAGAAGAAAATGATTGTCCCGAGAATCGCTGATGCAAAAAAAGAATAAAAAATTTGATTAGAATTCTTTCCCTGTGCTGTCAGAAATGCCGTGATCAAAAAGAAATAATAAGAAACGTAAATCCAAATCCATGAAGAGCTCAGTGGGATCATGTGATCCACAAAAGTGACCGGGACGAGCTGACCCTCAAAAACCGGAAATTTTTGCGGAAGCATGTACAGAACGAGAATCCAAACCAAAATAAAGAGGCCAAATGGAAGTTTCGTCTTAGGAGTGAGCACTTTTAGGAGTTGAGTTGTCATAGCCTTCCTACAATAGCGAATCAGCTCGCAACCGGGGAGTTTGGTTTATAAGAAAATAGACTTTAGTAATGGAGGTTTGCGGAAGCGCGCGAAGGTGGTAGATTACCCGCCATGAGAGCCGGAGCGTTATTATCCTATTCCCTACTTAGAAGCGTGTTTTTCACGGCCGAAGGCTTGTTGTTGCCGGCCATCGACATACTGGTAAATCGTCGGCGGCCGAAGCTTCTCACTGACGATCTCGAACTTTTAAAAACATCGCGCATGGAATTATTAAACTTACTTCGGTCTGATTCTGAGAACATTGCGGCAGGAGTTTATCCGGCAAGTGTTTTGAAGCCTGAATCAGCGATCAAGCATCTCGCTCGAATTCCAAAGCTCTTTATTGATGGAGTGAAAGCGGCACGGAGAAAGTCGAGCAAGCAGGCACATCATTTTAGCGCCGATGCTAATGAGCTTTTGGAAGGTCTTCCGGAATACTATCGTCGCAATTTTCATTTTCAAGACAGCGGCTACTTAACCGATCACTCGGCCGAACTTTACGATCATCAAGTCGAAGTTCTCTTTGCTGGATCGGCAGATGCAATGCGAAGACTCATCATTAAGCCGATGAAGGAAAAGTTTGATGGTAATGGACGAGGTTTGAAATTTCTCGAAATCGGAGCGGGTACGGGTCGTGCCACGGAATTTGTGCAAGCAGCTTTCCCGCAAGCTCAAATTACAGCGCTAGACTTGAGTGAAGCGTATTTGCGCTTAGCTCGAAAGAAAACTAACACTCTTAAGAAAGCGGACTTCATACAAGGCGATGGCTCTGACCTTCCGTTCAAAGATCAGCAGTTCGATGCTGTCTATTCAGTTTTTATTTTTCATGAGCTACCTGAGAAAGTTCGTGAAGCCGTCATCAACGAGTCACTTCGCGTTTTGAAGCCCCGTGGTTTTGTCGGCTTGGTCGACTCCCTTCAGAAGGGCGACAATCCAAAACTTGAGCGAGCTTTAGCTGATTTCCCTCGTGAGTTTCATGAGCCATTCTTCAAAAACTATATCGCTCGCCCGATGGAAGACCTTTTCTCAAAGCTAGGTGTGCTTGAAGTGAAAAGCAGTCGCGGATTTTTCTCAAAAGTTGTTTGGGGCTCGAAAGTTTGATTGAGTTGTAGCGGAAGCTAGACAACGGGCCTTTCAAGGCTAAAGAATTCTTTGCTCTCGACTGTTGTACATACTGAAACACTTTTGCTGTCTAAGTCGATTAGTTCTTTTAGGAAGCGCGTTCGCGCTGGCGTATGGCAATTCATTCAAGAATTGCGTTGCGATTTCATGAGAAATTGCGTCCCTCTCTTAGCGTTTAGCAAATCGAAAATTAGTTAAGCTAGGGATATAATCCTTCCTGTCAGACAATATTGGTAGAGAGTCTTTAAGGAGGAAGGATGAGATCACACATAAAAACTGTTAAGACTAGCGTACTTGCGCACAAAGGCGACTACGCTATTAGTATGGAGTTTCTCGATGAGACAAACTGGTGTCCATCCGGAGCCTGCAATGATGACGACGTGACATGCAAACTTCCGAATAAAAGCGCTAGCGAATGTCAGGGAGATTACTGCTCGGTACATTTGCAACTAAGTGACTTTGCAGAAAAAGATCTGAGTAGTGCTCGTTTCACAGGGTCAGATTTAAGCTGCGCAAACTTCAAAAAGGCAAAACTTCAGAACGCTGATTTTTCGAACGCTGAACTTTGTCAGGCATGCTTAGTTAATGCTGATTTACGCGGAGCTAATTTTGCTGACGCAGATCTTTCCTTTGCAGATCTTCGCTTTAGCGATTTGCGCGGGGCAAACCTCCGTGCTGTTCGCTTCAGCGATGTCGATTTAAAAGGAGCAAAGTTCGACCGCCACACTGAACTACCGATTTCCCGCGATGATGCTGAGTTGCGCGGAATGATTTACTGTATTTAGAAAGGACGATATGAGAATCGAAGGATTAGAAAATGAAAATCAGCAAGATGTTGCCGAGATGACGGCACGACTTACGGGGTTGCTGGAAAAGGCTCCGTCGGATTCCAGTGCCACGTTGCTAATCCGAAAGGACGGCGACGATTATCAAGGTTTGTTAAAGATCAGATCCCTGCACAACAAATTTGTCTCCGCTTGTCGCTCATCCGACTTTAAACAGTTAGTGGAGTTGATTATCAGAGATACAAAGCGACAGCTTGACCAATGGAAGAGGGAGCGGCCCGCAGATTTGTCTTATTCTTCATAAACCACTGACCTTGTTACAAAGATTCCTAGGATTGTATCCCATACCCTGAAGGTGGACGCGCCATGCAAACTCGGGGGAAAAATGAGGAAACTCAAGGACATCAATTGGAACCAGGTCTACTACTTCTATGAAGTAGCGCGCAAAATGTCGATGAAGGAGGCCGCCGAAGTTACCGGGGTTTCAATTCCGACAGTTAGCGAACAGATTAAACGCTTAGAGACACTTTTAGAAACTCCACTCTTTCACAGAAGACCTCGCCGAATTGAGCTCACCACTGAAGGTGAAACTCTTTATCGCTATGCGAAGCTTATGTTTGAGGCTGGGCTTCGCTTTCTTGATGTCGTATCGCCGACGCTAATTGGCGGTTATCCGGTGAGAGTCGGTGTACAGGACGGCTTCGCTGGCTCAGTCGAAATTGATTTCTTGCTGAGGTACTTCGAAGTATTTTCTCCATTCGGAACTGTTCATACAGTTCGAGAGAAGAATGCTGATCGGATGCTCGAGATGATTAACAACGGTGATATCGATTGGGGGATGACTCTTACCCCGCCAAACTCTCCGCGACTCGAATATGGAAAAGTTGCTTCACCAGAAATCGTCTTTGTTGTTTCAAGCGAGATCGCTGAAAAGTATAAAGACCGGAATGAGATTTTCAAAAACATGCCGCTTGCGAGATCTCGACATGATGAACAGCTTAATAAACTAGTTACTGATCATCTGCAGTCTTCTGATTTGTACGTTGAAGAAGTAATTGAAAGCGATCACTGGGATTTCTGTGTCAGACTTGTGGAACAGGGTCGTTGTGTAATGGCAGTTGCTAGGAATCTTGTAGATTCAACTCTCACTCACGCCGACTTACAGCCGTTTACTCTCGGTGGGCCGATGGTTTTGAACTACTATGCGGTTTGGCGTCAAACTTCGAATCGAATGATTGCCGTGAGAAAACTTATTGATCTTTTAGAAAAAGAAAACAAAGTTTCTCGAGCAAAACCGACTAGCGAAACTACGCTTCCGGGTATGCCTTTACCTCTGCAGAATGCAAGTTCGCAATTGCCTGAAGACTCCGTGGAACTGCCGCATCAGTTCTCTCAAGACCTAAACAAATACCCTCAATAACAGTGGTGCTTACACATTTGTGTAGGCACTCCCTCTGCGTGACATACCTGTTTAGAAAAGTGCACTAGGGATAATTTTAGACCTGCGCTATGTTTCGAGTGGATGTGTCACGGGAGAAGAACCAAAACTCTTTTTCGTGGGGAGAAAAGTTATATGCAACAACAGGACAACTCAACTCAGGAATTTCCGTTCGCGTTTCCGAAAGGCAATGCAGATGATCTTCCAACTTTAGCCGAGTGGAACGCACGTTATATTGATTACGTGTTGAACTACACCAAAGGCAAAAAGACGGCAGCGGCAAGAATTCTAGGAATTAATCGCCGTACGCTTTATCGCCGTAACAAAGGTAAGGCTGCAGATGCTCCTGCTACTTCAGAAGAAAATGAAGCAAGCATGGATAATCAGGTCACACACTAGCTAGGACTTCTGAGAAGAAGCAGCGGAGGCCCGGATGCCGATAGCTGATGTATGTAGTCGTAAGGTTGCCGTCATCGATAGAATGTCGAAGGTGACCGAAGCGGCTCGAGTTATGCGGGAAGCACATGTTGGGGACGTTATAGTCTGCGAAGGCAAAGAACGTCGCCCAGTCGGAATACTAACTGATCGCGATATTGTCGTCGGTCTTGTGGCGTTGAGGATTGATCCTGACACCGTCAAAGTCGATGACGTAATGACCCCAGCCTTGGTCACAGTCACTGAAGAGCAAGGCATCTACGAAACAATTCAATTGATGGAACGATACGGAGTAAGCCGCTTACCAGTGGTGAACGCCGAAGGGATGCTAATTGGCATCGTGTCGTCTGCTGATTTACTTGATTTGTTGAGTAGGGAGATTGGCTCGTTATCTCGATTGTCAGACCGCCAACATCATCGAGAAAAAGAAGTTAGACTGTAATAAAAAAAGGTAGAGCATTGCTCTACCTTCTTGTTTACTTTTTATTTATCAGCCTTGCTAGAAACTTAAGATTACTTAAGTTCGCGGTGAACTGTGTGGCGTTTCAAAGTCGGGTTGTATTTCTTTTTCTCAAGGCGCTCTGGGTGCGTCTGTGAGTTTTTAGTAGTTGTGTAACGTGAAGGAGATAATCCTTCTTTACGGGCTTCAGTGCACTCGAGAGTAATAATACGTTTTTTGCCTTTTTTAGCCATGACGAACTTCCCAACCTTTAA
>JAYSYM010000138.1:0-6427 GCA_043727635.1 Bdellovibrionales bacterium
AACTCAACTTGCCTCGTACTCTACGCGCGAAAAGATAAGGGCTTGCACTCATTCTTCATTCAGCAGTCGAAAGCCGAAGGTGCTGTCATTCAGAGAAGATGGAATGCACTCAATGCCGTCACTCAGTTTTTAGAAAGCGCAGAGTGTCGGCACTCAGGAATTCTCACTTACTTTAAAGATTCAAATCGTGTTCCTAAATGTGGGCACTGCGATGTTTGTGATCCCGCTTCACCACGCCGTGTGCTTGCGCCACTTAAGCCAAAAACTGCTTTGACGACTAAAACACGTAAGCGCAAATCAAAATCGAGCAAAGGTGATGCTTCATTTGAGCTTGAAGATGACTTAGCGAAAGATCGAGCGGAGACAATCAAAGCGTGGCGCAGAAAGTATGCGGCCGAACTTGATAAGCCAGCTTTCATTATTTTTAGTGATCGCACTATGCGTGATCTCGCCAACAAGAATCCGCAAACGCTTTCAGAACTCCACTCTGTCTTCGGCTTAGGTGAAGCGAAGATTGAAATGTTTGGGCAGCTTTTATTGAATGAGCTACAGTCTTAAATCACTTAAGATGTTTTTTCTTTGATAAATTTATCGGCGATGGCGATTAGCTTTTTCTTTCTTGCAGGATCCATTTTCTCGTAAGTTTTTACCATCATGGCCATGCGGTAATTCTTTGCGAAAAATTTTGAGTTCTTTCCGATGAAGCGCCAGAAGAGGCCATCCCATATTTCGCACCACGGGCCTTTTTTGTAGTCTGACATTTTGAGAATATAGTTGCTTCCAGAAATATAGGGCTTCGTTGCAAAGATGCCACCGTCTGAGAACTGACCCATACCGTAAACATTCGGCCCCATGACCCAGTCGGCGCTATCGACAAACATTTCCATGAACCAACGGTGAACTTCCTCGGGATGAATCTCGGCGAGCAGCATGACGTTAGAAAGAATCATAAGCCGTTCGATGTGATGGCAATATCCATATTTATTAGCCTTTTTAATTGCGTCATCGACCGGAGTAATTCCCGTAGTTCCCTCATACCAATCTTTTGTCAGCTTCCGTTTGTGTTCAAAGAAGTTCGATTTGTCCTGAGCCTCTGAATAATTCTGATAAATTCCGCGAACAAACTCTCGCCAGCCCATCACCTGGCGAACGAATCCCTCAACTGAAGATAGCGGAATCGCTTTGTCTTTACGGTATCGCTCGAGCACTTTTTCTAAAATTTCAGCGGGAGTGATTAAGCCATTATTGACCATCGGCGAGATAATTGCGTGATACAGAAAAGGATCTCTGGCTGTGATCGCATCTTGATAATCACCGAAGTTAGGCAAATGGTGAGTTAAAAAATGATCCAAAGCTTTCAGTGCGCCTTTGCGATCAACGGGTAGCCAGAAATTATCGAGGTCTCCGAGATGCGAGGAGAATTTCTTTTCAACTAACTCCCTCACGTCTTCAAGATGTTTGCTCGGAGTGAACTTCGGAAAACTTTTATTAGTGAGTGTCTTAGGAGCTTTTTTTCGATTCTCGACATCGTAGCTCCAGCTTCCTCCCTCGGGCTCGCCGGCTTTGGTCAATAGAATCTTCAGTCGCTTTCTTTCTCCTTCGTAAAACGTTTTCATAAACGGCTTACGACTCTTGAAGAGGTAAATGTCAAATTGTTGCCGATTACAGAGGAACATCGGCGACTCCAAAACCTTAAGCTCGATCTTCATGCGTTCACAGAAATTAATGATCTGCTGCTCAAAGAATTTGTCTTGAACTTCGGCGATCACGAGTTGCTTGAGGCCATGCTTTTTTACGAAGCTGGCAAGACGATCAGTAAACGAGTCTTTGCTCAACTTTTCATAATGAACCTGGAAATCTTTGTCTCTGAGTTGGTCTGCGTAAGTTCGCATCGACAAAAAGAAGAACGCTATTTTGTGCTTGTGATATTTAAAGTGCGTTGCCAATTCATGGTCTTCTGCCATGAACACAGGAAGCTTTCGGTAATCCTCGTAGAACGGCAACGGAAATAAATGGTCGCCCAGAATCACAAGTCCACTTTTCACAATCACTCCTGTCGCTCGGTACTCATATGTCATATCTCTTCACAAACTGAATTTAAACAAATATGCGAGTACAGGATTTCTTGAAATCTATGCGATGGAGGATCGGGCGAATCAATACGTTTAGAAAGTATCAGTACTCTGGGATAAGTTGCGCTCATACCTTCAAATTGGGAGTTACCCTTGGGGATCTCGAAGAACCTAAAGTCCAAAATCGAGGCGCTTTCACCCGACGACCAAGATCGTTTGGTGCGGCTTGGCTGGGAAGATCGCGCGACCTTTGATGCAATCAAATCGCAGTTCGACCTGTCGCCGAACGAGTTCGTACGGTTCATGCGTACTCAGCTAAGCCGAACTGCATTTGAACTGTGGAGAAAAAGAGTTAACGAGAAAGGGCACTTAAAAAACGAGAAGACTCGCGGTTTCAAAATGTCCCGCTTTAAATGCTCTCGTCAGTCAGTCGACGGAATTACAAAAGGGAAGAAGTGAGATTATTAACTCGCCCTGTTGAGATGCCGCGCAAACGCCCGCATGACAATCAGATGAAGAATAGCTTGAGTGTATTGGTAAACAAACCACGGCAGTGAAGGCTTAAAGTCGTGTATGGCGGCAAGGATAAATTGCTGCTTCAGCACAACTCTCAACTCAAGCCTGCCTCGATTATCCTTCGCTGCGAGAATGCCACCGGTTATGTAAAGAAGCTGTCGATCAGCACTGCTTCGCTCGCTATTAGTAGTGAGCTCAAGCATCACCGCTCGATGTATGAAAAGTGAGAAGCTAATTTTGTCGCCGCTCAGTTTAACTTTTATTAATGGTGACAAAAACTTTGGAAGCCAATCGAGGTACTCATCTGTTACCCATTGTGCATTTCGATCGCGCGGCAGCGGAAGTCTCTGCACTGATCGCACTGTTTTTCGTTGGGCTTGGTATTTGCGAGGAGACTTTTGCGGCGGCGTTGAAGACTCACGGCTTGAAGAAGCGAGGAATAGCTTCGGTCAGAGCGGTCTCGAAAGTAAAGATGATCAAAGCGGGCGACCATTGCGTGTTCTAATGATGCAACGAGCGGATAAACAAGACTTTTTGGAGATCCCGTAATTAGCGTCACCCATAACCTTGAGAGGGTGGGAGTAAAAAACGGCACGCCGATGAACAGCCGTTTTTTCTGCATACTTCGAGCGGTTTCGCGCATCATCTGCACGTATGTCAATGAACCACATCCCGCAAGATCATAGACTTTGTGAATGTGTTGGTCGTTGAGGGAAACTTCAACGAGCGACTCTAGTACAGTGGCGAGATCAACTGGTGTAGTCATCGTTTGTGTCCAGCGGGGGCACAACATTACGGGCAGTCGTTTTACGAGTTTAGTGAGAATTTGAAAAGAAGAGCCGGCCTCACCAATCACCAGTCCAGCACGAAAAACTGTTAACGGAAGTTTCGCTTGCGAGAACGTCTGCTCTACTTCGAGTCGGCTCTGCAGATGAAGCGAGAGTTCTTTAGTGTCTGGTACAAGCCCGCCGAGATAGATCAAGTGTTTCACCTGCGATGACTTTAAAATGCGAGCAAAGTTGTCAGCCAATATAAGATCATAGTCAGCGAACGAACCTTGATCGAGCTGTGCAGTTGGGCCCATCGAGTGGACTAAGTAAAATGCTAAATCAACTTCAGACGGAATCGCCTGCTCAAGAGATTTCAAAGAAAATAGATCGCACGATTTCCAGACAACTCGAGAGTCAGTCGACTGCTGTTCTGTGCGGGAAAGAGCGGTGATCTCTGCGGTCGGAAACTTTTTGAGCAATTCTGGTATCAAAGCTTGGCCAATGTATCCGCTGGCGCCCGCAATTACGATCTTCGGTGATTTTTGCATCTACACAGGCTGCCAGAAACATTTGCGAAAATCATCTGAAAGGGTTAAGTCTCTGAAAATGTGGATTTTTCTTGGGGTCGATCAAACTGGTGCCGTCGACAAAAATGGGGTGCCGAGACCTCTTCGCAGATGCGGTCGCATTAGCGCTAAGCTTGAAGCTTTGGATGAGAAAAAACATAAAGCTAAAGTCGCATCGAGAGGGATGGATCATAGGCCACCAGCAAATAGACCGCTAAGCATGCTGTTCGTGCAGTCCAAATAAGGGTTCGTACCCAATTGGTATAGGTGAGCTTGGTTGAAGCGACTGAGTCAAAAGATCGGGCGAGCTTGTTGTGCTGAGGGACACTTAGGAACGCGGTAGCGGCCCAAGTCACGATTACTCCAGCTAAATTCCCAATCCAAAGTGTTGATGGATTTAAATAAACGATCAGTGCTGCACTCAATAGCTCGATCGACATTGCAGGCAACACAATCCACGTGATTCGATTCGAATGAAATTTATGAAATCGATCGAATTGTTCTTGAGCGAAACTAAAACTTGGGTAGTGGACAACTTGAATTGTCCAGATGACCCCGGTCATAAAGAAACAAGAGAGTAACTGTGCTGTGATCGCGAAAGACATCACGGATTTTTGATCGGAGAAGATGATGAGATGAGGTAGCGTATGCCGAGCAGAATTCCGAAATGATCGGAGCGTTCGCGCTCCTTAGGAGTTAACGAGAGTGAATACCTACCGTCGACAACCAGGCCGAAATTTTTAAAACTTGCGAGCTCAGACTGGAAAGCAAAGTCGAAACCATATTCGGTATTGTCCTTTGCGGACGTATCGACTTGGCCAGCGGGCAGAAATTCGGTGTAAAGAGTCTCTGGAGTGCCAAGGGCGTAGCTCGAGAAAAAGGTGAGCGAAGTAGAAAACCATCTGTTGATATAATAGCGGTAGCCCATAGTGATGTGGAGGAGTTCGGCACTTTGCACAATGAACTTGGAGTTCTGCTCCTTTAGATACGTCTTTTGCAGCGTGAAGATACCAATTTCTAGAGCGCCGTTTCTATTTAGATCCCCGAGTGCCAGCAGACCAACGCCATAATTATTAGGCGATTCGTAGCCAACGTTCGCGCGCCCGAAGTTAGTTTTATAAAGAAATGGGCCTAATATCGCACTGACGTTGCCTTCTTGCGGCTGGTACGCAAAACTCGAGGGTGTGAATATCAAGAAGACGACGAACAATAAAATGAATAAAAAATATCTCGTTGCCTTCATTTATATTCTCTTCTCATTCGTTGGTTCATTCTCATTTGCACAACAGACTAAAGATCCGCCACCGCAACCTCAAGCTCAGAGTGTGGAGGAAGAACTGATAAAGAGCAATATCGTGGTTTCGGAATGGCTTGATAGCATCGCCGAAGGCATTGATATGTTCTTGACGAAGAAAAAGTTATCGAAAAAGCCGAACGAAACTCGAGTGCGAATTGAGAATTCATCGATTTCAAACGAGAGCGAAGGTGTTATCAATAGCACTTCGCTCAACGTTCAGTTGCGACTTCCAAACTTAGAGGAATATTTCCAGCTAAAATTCACGTCTTACGACGATCAAGAAGAGCGCAGCACCCGAAGCCGCTACCTCCGGCAAACACAAAGGCGCGAGAAATACGGCGCGAGTCTTGGGTTCTTTAAAAGCATTGGCCGGGTGAAAACGAGCTTTCAGCCGCGAGTTCAACTGCGGGACCCTCTTAAGATATCGCACTCACTTCGCTTCGAAACTTTAGTTGAAATGACTAAGTCGACGCTCAATCCAAAAATAGAATTTTTTGCGGATCCCGATAAGGGCACCGGAATCTTCAATCAGCTAAATTTAAATATTCAGTTGGGCAAACGGTACTCGCTTACATTTGTAAACGAGGCTGAGTATGACGACAAATTGGCGACACACTTTTCGGCAACGAATGGAATTTCGATAAACCAAACAATCAATCCTAAGGCATATCTTTCCTACAACCTCTTGTTCGATTCGAACAACCTGCCTAACTATCATTTAGATAGCTACGACTTCGCGATTGCCTGGAATCAACTTCTCTACAAACAGATCCTCGATTACCAACTTATTCCCCATCTCAATTTCGCAAAATCGAATCATTACAAGGGGCGGGTAGGGATTACGCTAAACATAAATCTCAATTTCTAGCTCCTGCTTGACGACGCGAGATTTATCCGTTTACTGGTGAGTGTGAAGAAAACAAGTGCTCTGAAAGTCAAACTTACCCGGAATTTGCGACGCTCGATCATGCGTGGGCATCCTTGGGTTTATAAAGATGCTGTTGCGGTTCCTGGCGCTATCGCAAAAGCACAGCTCTGCCAAGTCGTCGATCCAAAAGGCGAACTGGCTTGGGCGATGTATGATCCGCACAGTCCGCTCTGCTTACGAATTATTAGTACTGACAAAGTTCCTCCCACCGACGATTTCTACGCGAAACGATTAGCGCGAGCTTATTCACTTCGCAGCCAGGTTCGCAGCAAGTCGAC
>JAYSYM010000139.1:0-2056 GCA_043727635.1 Bdellovibrionales bacterium
GCTCGAAGTTGGTCTCGAATTTGGATACGCAACTGCAACGCAAAAGAACGTTGCTTACAGAGATTCAGTCGGCAACGCGGGCGTCCCGCTTGAGCCAGATGCAAAAGTAAAAGGTTTGTACGATCCAGAAGTTTACGCGACTTTCCGTCCAATTGAATCTGACCTAACTGTCGAACTTGGAGGGTCATTGCGTTTGGGATTCATGAGTGCTGAGCGGGGCTCACCAGAGAATACTGATCTCGATGCTCTTGATCGCGCAGAAAAAATCGGCGATAGCAATGTTGCAGAGGGCTCGTACGGCGCAGCCCTGGGTGCAAGAGTTGGATATCAGTTATTTGATCAACTTACTTTTGTAGCTGCCCTGAAGGGTGAGTATAATTTTGCAGGCGCAGCGACCTACAAGAGTTCTTTAGCAGGCGACACAAATGTTGAGCAGGATGCCTACGCAGAGTTTTCAGTTCGCAGTGACGTTGAGTACTCGTTAACTCCCGAATTTATTATCGCACCCTTCGCGTCGTTAACGCTTACTCCAAAACAGAAAATGAACTTCATGCAGGGAGCCGTGAACACTAATTTAGAATCGGCAGGATATAAGACCTACAGCGTAGGGATTGTAGGCAGTTATTTGCTTCAGTCAGATCTAGCACTCAAGGCGGGTTATGCCTATACCTCTTCGGAGAGCTCGAAAACTCAAAGTTCAACTGGCGGCGCTGCATTCGTTGATGAATCGAATTTGAAAGATCGTGAATCTCATTCGATCCTCGCCGGCGTCACACTCGAATTTTGATAAGAGTTTAGTACACGGGCGTTAACACTGGTCAGTCTGTTTTCTCACCGCTAGAGTCAGTCAACTTTTTAAGAGGTGATTATGTTTCCTGCTAAAGCTTACGGTGTTGATAGTCCAACTGGAAAATTTAAACAGATTCAAATTCAGCGTCGTGATCCGAACCCAGAAGATGTGGTGATCGAACTTGCTTATTGCGGTGTCTGTCACTCAGACATCCACACTGCTCGTAATGAGTGGCCAGGAACTCAGTATCCGTGTGTACCGGGTCACGAGATGGTCGGAGTTGTGACAGCAGTCGGAAAGAAAGTTAAAAAATTCAAAGTTGGAGATTTCGCGGGAGTAGGTTGTCTCGTTGATTCGTGCTGCAAGTGCGTGAACTGCAAAAATGGTGAAGAACAATTTTGTGAGAAGGGCGCAAGCTTCTCTTACAACAGTCCGACCAAAGATCATGGCGGTTATACTTACGGCGGCTACGCTTCTCACGTCACATGCAAAGAGCACTTTGTTTTGAAAATCAAAAAAGGTTTGCCACTTGATAAGGTTGCGCCGCTACTTTGCGCGGGAATCACAACTTACAGCCCGCTTAAACGCTTCGGTACAAAGAAGGGTAAAAAAGTTGGAGTCATCGGCCTCGGTGGACTTGGCCACATGGCTGTTAAGATTGCAGCTGCGATGGGCGCAGAAGTAACAGTCTTCAGTACTTCTCCATCAAAAGAAAAAGATGCAAAGAAGCTTGGAGCAAAAAACTTCTTAATTACCAAAGATCCCAAAAACCTCGATGCGATTGCGGGAAAGCTCGACCTTATCATCGACACAGTTTCTGCGCCTCACGACTTCTCAATTTACCTTCAGAGTTTAAAAGTCGGCGGTACGCACGTACTTCTTGGTGTGGCACCGACTCCGAATGAACTTCAAGCTGCCGGATTAATCTTCGGTCGAAAAAATATCACTGGCTCACTCATCGGCGGTCTTGAAGAAACGCAAGAGATGCTCGACTTCTGCGCAAAGAAGAAAGTATTCAGCGACATCGAACTCATCACTCCCGCACAAATCGACGTCGCTTACGACCGCACTGTCGCATCCGACGTAAAATACAGATTCGTAATCGACCTCAAACGGTAGTTCATACCTTTTGGTAGCGCGGATGCGTTACGAGGCCGCTCGGCTCGATCGGCCTTCTGGTTAATCGGTCGAGCGAAAAGGTCATCTCTGATTTTCTAAGACTTAATTTGATCGCGTCCTCTTCAGATTTGCTAAACCCCTCATCGA
>JAYSYM010000140.1:0-6336 GCA_043727635.1 Bdellovibrionales bacterium
GAATTTCCAAATGATCAGTTCGAGGGCGAATGTTTTGTTTTCGATCACCGAGTCGCTTTAGATCAAAGCTTAAGTCCATCGCAAACTTATAAACTTTGCCCTCACTGCGGTCAGCCAGGTGCAACGCAACTTCAGTGTCTTAAATGCGAATGTGATGCAGTTGTTTGTGAGGAGTGTGTGCAAGCAGAACATTTACAAACTTGCTCAAAAAATTGTGCTTATCATTATCAACGAGATCCTGAAACTAAAGGCCGTCAGCAAGCACAAAACTACTAGTTCACATAACGAATGATTACGATTCCTGATCCGCCATTACCACCATTACCATCGGTACAACCCCCGCCACCACCAGAACCTAGATTAGCAGTACCGGCTACACCAGGAGCATTGGTAGCACTACAACCAGCGCCACCGCCGCCACTTCCGCCCGTACCACCTGCACCAGCCATGCGACCGCCAGCACCACCACCAGCGTAAATAACTGCAGCGCCCGAAATACTATTGGAAGCTCCGGCACCACCGCCGCCACCGACTAAGTTGGTTCCGTTTGCGCCCACAGCACCTGCTCCGCCGCCACCACCGCCACCGAATGCATTCGTAGTTCCTGTTATGCCGCCGAAGCCGCCGTTATTGCCTTGGCCAGCAGTTGCGGTTCCGCGTACCACTCCTTCGTTTCGACCCGAGCCGCCACCAGAACCACCATTCGCTCCATCGCCAGCACCACCGTTACCACCACCGCCACCACCAACCGCGGTCAAACTCCAAAATACAGAGCTACTTCCGCTTCGCACAGTTCCGACTTCGGTTCCATCAGTACCAACTCCGAGTGAACCGTTTCCGCCAGCGCCAACGGTAATAGTATAAGTACCCGGTGGAACCGAAATACTTCCAGATAAAAGTCCACCCGCACCGCCACCACCACCAGATCGAGTGGCTAAACCCGACAAACCGCCTCCGCCACCGCCACCAATCACTAAATATTCCATCGTTCTTGTTTGATAGACTGTGAATGTTCCCGAGGTAGTAAACGTATGAATTAGCCAAGTCCCTGAAGTACTAAACGTGCCCCCGGAGGCCGCATAGAACGAGTCCCACCAATCAGTGCCGTCGCAGAATTGCAATTTGTTTGAAGTGTATCTTTGCGTTCCCGCTGTAGTACCCGCGCAAGAAGTAGCAATAGGACCTTTCATCGAATACCAATTTACTCCGTCGCAGAACCGATAAGTTGCTGCCGAATAGTCGACCATGCCCGCCGAAATTCCGGCGCAGACCCCAAGATTGGCATTTTTCGTATCGATGTAGTTCGTACCATCGCAGAACCGTACGGTACTCGCCGCATAGTCGACTAGGCCACCTTGCGAACATGTTTGTGCATGCGCAAAGTGGGTTGCCAGGAGTAAGGCTAAAACAACAAACGTACGCATGGTGCCTCTGGAACATTTTATCAGTCGCCTATAAAGATAACTTATTTAAACTTCCCGAGACGAATTTTCCTCGTAAAATCTAATAAATTTGGACCAAAGTGAGACGTTGCAGTCAACTCGTCAGATCTTTCTGACAAATGAAAATTTTTAGCGGCGCAGAGTAGTTTTCACACAAAAGCCCCTCTGAAATCCCTCTCAACCCTCTGAGCAGGCACGCGCTTTGAAGTTTAAACTCTCTTTCGGAGGTAGCAATGCTCTCAAAGATTCTTGCGGTCTTAATATACGGCTTGTTAGCAACTGTAGCTCAGGCCCAAAATCAAAATCAGCTCTCAGAGCAAATCCCCTACCCATTGCACGCCGTTCACAGCGCAAGTCAAAACCACGTGCGCTACGTCGACGACGGCATTGAAGCTCTGCAAATTCGAATCGACATGATCCGCCGAGCGAAGAAGACAATCGAAACCGAATACTTTATTTACAACCTCGATACTGGCGGAAAGATAATTTCAAAAGAACTCATCGCAGCTGCTCGCCGCGGAGTAAAAGTTCGACTTTTAATCGACAAGTCACAACCAATTTTCGTTTTCACTGAGCCTTACGTTGGCGTCATGAAGCAATTTGGCATCGACGTTCGCTACTACAACACAGCACCTCTTTGGAAACTGAGCTCGATTCAATTTAGAAATCACCGAAAGCTTTTGGCAATCGATGACCTAGAATCAATCACTGGCGGCCGCAACATCGCCGACGAATACTTCGACATGCACCACGAATTCAACTTCAACGACGCAGACCTCTACGTCTACGGACCGATGTCTAAAGTGATGCGCGAAAGTTTTGATCTATTCTTCGAGCACGACATTACTGATCTTCCGAAACAAGCAATAGCGTACCCGCCTGAAGTTGCAGAATATTTTTATGCAAGCAACCAAGCCGAAGCCGACGCAATCAAACGCGTTGATCAGCATCGCAAAAAAGGTTTTCAGTACAAACTCCACACTTGCCCTGTTTTAACTTTCTCATCCGACGCGCCAGGCGCAAACTTCTTTAAACGAATCAAGCCCGGATTCTCTGATCGCTACCGTTACTTCCGACGCACTCTCGTCGACAAAGTTTCGGCAGTAGATCGAAAATTGATTATCGCATCTCCCTACATCATCGAAAACGACAACGCTGAAGACATCCTTGATCGCGTTTTAGCTAACGGCGCGCAGGTAGAGCTTTATACGAACTCGCTCGGCTCAACCGACGCGGTTTACGTTGCAGCGAACATGTACTTAGATGTTGGCGACTGGCTCAAAAAAGGAGCTAAGGTCGTACTTCACGACGGAAAATGGATTCCAAAGAATCAAGACGTGCCTCAATTCGTTCGCCAAGCCAACTCAGGTCTTCATTCTAAAGTTCACATCTATGAAACTTCGCGTGGCTCAGAAGTAATGGTCGGCACTTACAACATCGACAACCGCTCTGACTTTTACAATGCCGAGATGGGCTTGTTCTGCGCTGGTAACGAAGCCTTCACGCAAGAGGTCAAACAAACTCTCACGCGCGATGAATACTACGGTTTGAAAATGAGCGCTGACGCAAGATCGGCTATCGACTTCCAAGACAAAGTCGTTTCAATTTACGGAGCAGAGCCCGAAAAAGTTTCAAAAATGAAGAAGCTCACTTGGCTTTATTGGCTCGCAAGAGACTTGCTCTAACGGCATCTCGACCTACGTACTGCACAAGCATTAGACGTTGCTCTAGAATCTAGAGCAGGACTCTTAACCGTAACCTGACTGCGATATTCTTAGTTCTCTATCTAGGATGGATAGAAAGAAACAAGGATGTTTCGCAAATGGAAATCGATCGCCGTAGTTTTCTACTTGGCCTCGGCACTCTCACAGTAGCTTCTGCCTTACCTCTTAAGGCGCAGGCAAAGCCTGCTCTAAAAGGTTTAAGCATTCTCCAAGGCTACACTAACGAAACAACTACCCAACTCACTGTTGACGTCGAATCTGACAAAAAAGTTTTCTACACGCTGACCGACGTTCAAACTAAAAAAGTAATTTCACCTGACTACGTAAAGCCAGTTATCTACAAAGGTAAATCGGTTCGGGTTGATAAACTAAAATTCTCTGGCCTCGAGCTTGGCCACAAGTATTCGTTCACCGTTAAAGACAAAAAGAAGAAGCTCTTAGATGAGCGCTTCCTCACCTCTTGTGATTTAAGCAAGACCGGCGCACGCATCGCTTTGATGTCTTGCATGAACACAATGTTTGGCAACCAAGATAAAATTTGGCCACAAGCTGAAAACGCAAACGTCGATTACATCTTCATTATCGGTGACGCAGTTTACGCCGATCTTTTATTCCTCCACGGCCCTGGCTACTACTGGAATCAGTTTGTCGATACTCGCGAAGAACTCCCTCTCTACCGCTGGAAGAATTTAAAACCCGTCCTAGCTGTTTGGGATGACCACGACTTCGGTAAGAACGACGCCGACGGAAATTACAAATACAAAGACCACGCCTTCCACACGTTCAAAGCGTTCTTTGCCCAAGAGCCAGATAACGTAAACCTCTTTGATGGCTACGCAAACTCGTTCTTCTTTAGCGCCTTCAACCAAAACTTCGTGTTCTTTGATTCTCGCTACTACCGCGGCCTTAAAAACGACGACGGCAGCAAAAGCTTCTTAGGCACAAAACAAATCGATTGGATGATGGGCGCACTTAAAAACCGCAATAAGCCAACTCTGATCATGGAAGGTTCACCCTTCTACTCAGGCGTTGAAAAAGGCGGATCGTTTCAGGTGAACAACCAACCTGAACTTGATTACTTGATGGGTAAACTCAAAGGCCTTAACGTCCCGATGATGTTCGCTGCTGGAGATTTACACTTAAGTGAAGTAGCAAGCGTTCCAAAAGAGATTCTTGGCTACGACACTTTCGAAATCGTCTCATCGTGCATGCACTCAACAAAAAAGAAAAAGTTCTACAGTCACCCTCACACACAGCTTCACGGCCATCTCGGTGAAAACTTCGTCGTTATTCAACAAACTGGTTTAGCGGGCGATGCAGCATGGAAAACCACCTGCATCGGCGAAGACTCAGTGCCGTTTGAGACAGTGCTGAGAGTTGGTTAATTTTTAATCTCATGCTGATGCGAAGTCTCGTTCTGGCTCTCATGCTAATCGCAGAATAATTCGATAGGTCTGGATGCGAATCATTTTGTTAGTTGCAGCTCTAGTATTATCTCACCAAGCCAACGCTGCAGACTTTCAATCGCGAAACTCAGCTGACATAGGCTTTACAACAAACGCAAACCTTACTAGCGACGATCAAGAAAGCGATCTCTACTATCGTTTCATTTCGCGAAACTCATTTTCAAACAACAATCATCGCTATGCGATCAGGTTTGGATTTACCGATTACTTAAGTGAACACCAAAATGACCTTTTATCACTTCGCCTTGAAGATACTTGGGGTTCAAGAGCAGACTTCGAAAAAAGTTTTGCTATCATCGGCCAGCTTTACCCTAACGGCGAAGCAGCCACGACTGAAAGTGCGTTTGATAGCTTGGGTCTCGAGTTTAATATCGCTCGAGATTGGACAAGCAATTCTTCTTTAGACGGCGACTGGGGCAGCGGATACAGATTTCGCTTCTATCCGTCATTTGATAACCGAAATGATCATACGCTTTTTGGATTTATCTCAGCTAACTACGACTACTCTTCCGATCTAAATTTTGGCCTAAGTAGCGAAGGCGGGTTAACTTACTCAAGCCTCTCTGACTATAGCCGAATCTATTTCGATGTTTCTGGTTCAGCCGATTTAACATTAGCTAATCGCTGGAGTTTATTAAACGAACTCACACTTTCTCACAGTCGATTTCTAAATCGCGACGTTACCTCCCAAGTCGCAGTGACTAATAAAGGCAAATCACCTCAGACAAGAACATTCTCTGAAAACGAAAAATATCTAACGATCTATCTCTCGAGCGAAGCAATGCGCGAGCAGACTGATAACTTTAGCTGGGGCGGAGGCGTTTATCTCACGCAACAAAGTTCGACCAGCGACACGCAAGATTATTCAGCTTTAGAACTGATGGGAAAACTAATTTACATTTTTTAGGAGGCATTGATGTTCAAGTTACTACTCGCGGCCCTGCTACTTACTATTCCGGTTTCGTCTTTTGCAGACGAGGCTGACGATCAACTTGCCAAAGAGGAGTCGTCGCTAAGCGAAGACTCAAAAAAGGCGAACTACGTTGAGGCGCTTCAGGCGAAGTACACTTTGTCTGATGAGCAAATCAAAGGGATGCAAGACCAAGGAATGAACAACCAACAAATGACGATGGCTGCTCAACTGTCTCAATCTTCTGGAAAACCGATCGCTGACATCTTGGCGATGCGAAACGACCAAAAGATGGGCTGGGGGAAAATTGCCAAAGAACTTGGCGTTAAACCAGGCGAAATCGGCAAAGGAATCGCATCAATGCGCCATGATTTGAAAAAGGAAAAGCACGAAGCGCGCGCCGACAAGCGAGCCGAGAAACGCGAAAAGCATAAAGAGCGTAAGGAAGCCAAAAGCGAAGCTAAGAAGGGCAAAAAAGAGTAATTAAACGCTAATTAAGTTGACCTACCCGGCCCCACCCCTTAGTTTCAGCGCTCCAGACCACTTGTGTCTTCTGTCGCGGGGTGGAGCAGCCTGGTAGCTCGTCGGGCTCATAACCCGAAGGTCGTTGGTTCAAATCCAGCCCCCGCAACCATTTTTCGCTTTAACGAAAATCTACTGAATACTCGGATACCTGCATACTCGAATACTGAAATTCTATTCAGAATTAGGCGATTCATTTGGCTCACTCGCACCCACTCCAAAATTCGTCAGCCTATAAGCTGACGATATTCAGAGTGAGCCCGAAGGGTTTA